>DASTZC010000288.1 GCA_035764505.1 Candidatus Polarisedimenticolia bacterium | reverse complement strand
GGTCAGCAACAAGGTTGAGATTTACCGCGAGATCCTGGCGCGTCGGCGGATCGCTGCCGAATCGGTCTGCTTCATCGGGGATGACGTGGTGGACCTGGAGGTCCTGGAGGAAGTGGGATTCTCGGCGGCGCCGGCGGACGCCCATCCGGCGGTGCGGAAAAGGGTGCGATTCGTAACCCGAGCCCCAGGTGGAAAGGGAGCGGTTCGGGAAGTCGCCGATTTCATCCTGGCCGCGAAAGGGCGCTCGCTGTCGGCCGGTCCCGCCGGTGGGAATCCTCCTCAATGAGCCTGTTCATCGTCGCCCTCTGCCTGTTTTTTTTCGGCGCGGTCCTCATGCTCGTGACCCAGAATGATGCGAGGGTCGACGTCAATCTGCTGTTCAGCTCCTACCAGCAAGTTTCGGTTTCCCTAATCATGGTGGCCTGCCTGGCGGCGGGAGTGGGGTTTGCCTCGCTCATCAGCTTTTTGGACGGACTCCGACTGAGGTTGCAGAACCGCCGGCTTCGCAAGGACGTGGGGAGGCTGGAAGGAGAGCTGGAGAAGCGTCGTAGGCCGATGATGGAAAAGATGGCTTCCGAGCGTCCAGCGACACCACCCCAGGATTTCGCCGGTTGAGCCAGGAAGCTAGTTGCGTCCGTCGTTTGGCGTGGGACGGACCAGGATGATCTCCGAGCAGCTGTTGCCGCAGTTCACGGGCGGAGTCAAGCTGGCCCCCGGGTCGGGGAACTCCTGACCGGGAGGCGGCACGGGGCCGTCGAGTGGACCCTCCCCCTCGATCCTGATTTCCGACAGACTCTGGTAGAGAATGCTCTGGCCGCGAGGAGTGCGAACGGTCAGGACTGCTTTGCCGTCCTGGATTCTGAGCGAGGGAAAGCGGCTCGGAACAGAAGCGTCGGAGATGGCCAGCGGAGCCGACCAGATCCCGTTGCGGAAGGTACTGAGATAGACGCGGGGTATCGGCTCGTTACGCCACCAGGTGACCACGGGATTCCCGTTCGCATCGAAGGCGATCCGAGGATCCAGGTCGTCCAGGGTATTGTCGACGCGCTCGAGCAGGTGGGGACCTTCCCACCGACCTCCCGTCCAGAAAGCGTACGCTATCTCCAAATCGGCGCCGTCGTTCGCGGACCAGACCACCCAGGGTTGGCGCGCACCGGGCCGGGTCCCCACATTAGGAATTCCATCCCCCAGCCGGTCTCCCTGCGGGTTCAACACGTATCGCGAGTCGACTCCGCTGCGGACGGTCTTCCAGTAGAGCGGCTTCCCTTTGTTGAAATCGGGCATGACCAGAAGCCGCGGCGTACGCCCCGGGGCGTCATTTACGATCGATACCTCGGATCGCGCCGGCGTGGCAATGCCTGCCGCGAGCAGGAGGCAAGCCGCCCGGGCGAAGTTGCCGAGACGTGCGTGCACCGGCTCAGGTACGGGCTGCCACTTCTTCACCGCGACCTCCCTTCTCGATGTACGCATCGAACTGAGCCACCTCGTCGAAATGACGTTCTAGAGACGATCGCAGGTGCCGCAGACGGCCGAAGTAGACCTTCTCCTGCACCGCGTTCCCTTCCCGGCGGGCAATCTCCCACAGGTAATAGGCCGCCTGGAAGAGAATGTCGGTATAGGGTGCATCGCCGCCATGGGCCACCGTCTGGGCTTCCTCGAAATACTCTCGGGCCCGAGCCAGCTTCTCTTCCTTGTAGTAGACCTGCCCGAGGATGCGCAGGCAGTAAGCGGTGCCCCGACGCAATCCTTCCTTGCGGCTCAAGGCGAGGCCTTCGCGGATCTCCTTGAGTCCCTTTTCGGTGCGATTCAGCATCACCTGGCAATAGCCGAGGTTGGCTTGCAGAAGCACCACTTCCTGGGCGCTGGCGGTCTCGCGTGCCATCTCCAGGGCTTGAGAGTGGAACTCCGCGGCGCGCGCGTATTCCCCCTCTTCGAAGCACGTCCGGCCGATCGCGTGCAACGCGTAGGCTTGATCGGCGATGTCACCGCTTTCCCGCGCCAGGTCCAGGCAGCGCTCTCCCTCCATGAGGGCGAGATAGCGGTCTCCTCGCTCGTCATGGACGTTCGAGAGCATCAGGAGAGTCAGGAAGCGGGTTCTTGAAGAGATCTTACGGTGATCGCGAAGGATGAGCCTCAACTCGCTTTCGGCCAGATTGATTTTTCCGAGGCGGAACAGTGAGAACGCCATCTTGTAACGCGCCCGTGCCCGCATATCGTCTCTTTCGGGACCCAGGTGACGCTCGGCTGATTGCAGGGCCGACTCGAAGGCAACATAGGCGCGACCGAAGTTTCCGGTCTCGAGCTCCGCGTTTCCCTGGGCCTGCAGCCCGTCGAAGCCGAGTGAAACAGGGGGCTTGAAAGTATCGAACTTCTCCATTTCCAGGACGTCGGAGAAATTCTGGACCGATACGCTGAAAATGTTGGCGAGGGTACAGAGCTTGTCGAAGGAAGGATAGCAGCGTCCGCGCTCGTATCGCGAGAGCTGCGAATTATCGATTTCCGCGCCTTCGGCCTTGGCTTTCAACTCGACGCGGCGCAGGGAGAATCCGTATCCCGTCCTGAGCCGCTTCAGGTAGGAGCCCAACCTGGCGCTTCCTCTCGGTTGTTCCACTGTCTCTCCCGATCGGGATGTGGGTTAATAACGAGCCCGCCGACCCGGGACCGGTATCTACCGCATTTTTCAAGAGCTTTCGAACGATCGATGCACGCTGGAATGCCGTTACGTCTTGGAAATTACCACCCTGCCCAGGGGCCGTCAAGGAAAACTTTCCGCCTCGCTGCTGTATTCGCACCGCAGCCCTCGTGAAGACACCTCTGCGGCCCAACCACCTGAGCTCAAATAACTTCTTCCCGGGAATCGATATTCTAGATACTTGTTCTGAGGAGCTCTTCCGGAGTGACAGTCGCGGTTCCGAGCTTTCCGACCGCGATGCCTGCGGCGCGATTAGCCAGGATGGCGGACTCGCTGAGGGTCGCCCCTGCGGCTATCGCAAGTGTAAGGACCGCAATCACCGTATCGCCGGCCCCGGTCACATCGTAGACCTCCCTGGCGGTAGCGGGTATCAGCTGAGGTGACTGGCCTTTCTCGAACAGGGTCATCCCCTCTTCTCCCTGGGTCAGCAGGATGGCCCGACAATCAAGGAGCCCTATAAGAGCCTCTCCCAAGGCGAGAACTTCAAGCGGGGAGCTGCCGGGAAGACCTGTCATTGCCATGGCTTCCATAAGGTTGGGGGTGACGATGGTTGCCCCGCGGTAGTGCTTGAAATGCGCTGGCTTCGGATCCACCGCCACCGGGACTCGGGCTTTTCGGGCTGCGGGCATGAGGCTGGAGAGCAGACCCTGCGTGATCACCCCCTTTGCATAATCGCTGACGATGATCCCCTGGGTGCCTTCCAGAGAATCGAGGCAACGCTGGGCCAGTGCGGCCTGCGAAGCTTCGTGCAGAGGGTCCGAGGTCTCGCGATCGATTCGAACGACCTGCTGTTGATGGGCTATGACGCGTGACTTCACGGTGGTGGTCCTTCCCTCCTCGCGGATGATGCCGGCCCCGTCCAGCCGAGCCTCCGACAAGAGGCGAAGAATTTCGTCGCCGGCCCGATCGGAGCCCGCGACGCCCACCAGGCTCACTTCCGCGCCGAGCGCCCGAAGGTTGCGTGCGACGTTGCCGGCTCCTCCCAAAAGTGAGGTCTCGGAACCGAGGCGAACCACCGGCACCGGCGCCTCGGGTGAGATGCGATGGACCTTGCCCCAGAGGAACCGATCTACCATCAGGTCGCCCACGACCAGGATGCGGGACCCTGCCATGCGTGGAATGAGCTGGGAAGACCTGGCCGGCTCCAGCCGGTTTTTCAAGGAAGATCCTGGGAGGGAGCTACCTGACGGGCGGCATCCACGAGCATCACCGGGATGTCGCTTTCGATTGGGTAGACCAGCCTGCACTGGCGGCACAACAGTCCCGATCCGTCCGGCAGTAGCTCCACGGAGGTCTTGCATACGGGACAGGCGAGAATCTCTAGGAGTTTTGGATCGACCGCCACGCGGCATTTTCTAGCACAGCGCTCTCGGCGGTGTCAACGAACCGGCTACGGGATCCCAGTGATCCTCGGGACCGCTATAATCGGACCCCCATGCCCATGCCTTTCAACACAGACCTGCGTTCGGGCGACGGCGTCCTCATTGTGCGCCTCGGGGCTGTGGGCGACGTAATTCGGACCCTGCCCAGCGCCGCGGCTCTGCGGACGGCCTTTCCGAGCGTCCGCCTGGGCTGGCTGGTAGAGCCCGGTTCCCGCTCTCTGCTGCCGGCAGCTCCTTGGCTGGATGAGGTCTTCGTGTTTCCGCGCCGCCGGCTGTCCACCCGGGCAATGCTTTCGGATCCGGCGAGCTTTCCCGATCTCCTGCCTGACTTTCTCGATTCCTTGAGAGCTTTCAGGCCACGCTTGACCCTCGATTTCCAGGGATCGCTGAAAAGCGGGCTGCTCACCCTCTTTTCGGGGGCTCCGATGCGGCTCGGTTTCGATAGAAGGGGCTCCCGGGAGTGCAGCTTCATCTTCTATAATCGTCGGGTCGCGCCTTCTTCCCCTCGACTTAACCGCGTCTACAAGAACCTGGAGCTGCTCCAACCCCTCGGCATTCGTCCGGAGAAGCTAGTTTTTCCTTTCGCGCCTGCCAATCTCTCTCCCGGAGTGTTCCGCTTCCTGGATTCGCTCGAAGGACGATCGCCGATCGCAATTCACCCCGGAACGAGCCGAAAACAGGCTCACAAGCGCTGGCCCGAAGCCAATTACGCCGTTCTGGCTCGCTACCTGGCGGCGGAGGGCTGCGCGCCAATCCTCACCTGGGGGCCGGGTGAAGAAAAAATCGTCGAAGCCATTGCTTCCGGCTCCCACGGAGCGGGGATCATGGCTCCCCCGATGGATCTGCCCGAGATGCGGAATTTGCTCACAAGATGCCGACTTTTCATTGGCGGCGATACCGGCCCGATGCACCTTGCCTGGACCCATGGCGTGCCAGTCGTGGCCCTCTTCGGCAGCACCGACCCACAAATCAACGGGCCGCTCGGGGAAGCTCGCCGGATCCTTGCTCCGGCCTGGGCTGACGGGCAGCCCACTCCGCGCCGCGGCGATGCGGAGAGCATCAGGTGGATCACTCCCGATCTTGTTCTGGCGGCCGCCCGAGAGCTTCTGGCGACGCCCAAGATCCCGCTGCCTGAGGCGGGTCGGCCATGAATGAGCGCACCGCAGGGCACGGGGTGGCGAAGATCCTGATTCGGGTCAATAACTGGATAGGAGACGTGGTCATGGTTTCGCCCGCGCTGCGAGCGGTGCGCCGGACCTATCCCCACGCGGAGGTTACTCTGCTCGCCAGGAGCTGGGTCATCGACTCTTTGCGGGGCTCCCCATACTTCGACCGACTCATCGAGTACGACCGGAAGGGAGCGCATGCAGGAGGGTGGGGACGCTGGAAGCTCATCCAGCGCCTTCGCCGGGAGCATTATGACATGGCCCTACTTTTCCAGAAGGCCTTCGAGGCCGCGCTGTTCGCATCGATGGCCCGGATTCCGCGCCGCATCGGCTTTTCCACCGACGCCCGCGGATGGCTCCTGACCGATGCCTTGCCGCTCCCAAAAGAGGGGCATCACGTGGAGCATTTCCTGCAAATTGCCGAAGCGGCTGGGTGCGATACCAGCGATCGCCGCTTGAGCTTCCACGTAACGCCTGCCGCACGGGACGCAGCCTACCGCTTCATGCGCCAGCAAGGGCTGCTGGAGGCGCCGCTTCGCGTCGGCATCCACGCCGGAGCCTCCAAGGCCCCTCGTGCCTGGCATGCCTCCCGTTTCGCCGAAGTCGCCACCTCGCTGGCCAGCCAGCTGGGGGCACGCGTCCTGCTGTTCGGCTCCGACGCCGATGCTCCCTTGTTGGAAACCATCCGCCGCGAATCGGGAGACGTCTGCCTGCCCCCGCCCCGCGGCCAGAGTCTTCAGGTCATGGCGGCGTTGATGGAGCATTGCCATCTGGTGGTGTGCAACGACAGCGGTCCCATGCACGTGGCAGCGGCACTCCGCATTCCCATCGTGGCCCTTTTCGGACCGGGATCTCCCGAGCGCACAGGACCCTTCACCGATCCGGCGCTGGTGCGAGTCCTTACCCGTCGCTTTCCCTGCTCACCGTGTCGCCAGGATTTCTTCCGCGAGTGCCAGCCGGCCGAATCGGGAAAGCCTTTTTGTCTGGAAGAGATCACCGCTGCGGAAGTCGTGGCGGCGTCGCAGGACCTCCTGGGTCTGGCGCCGCGCTCCGTCCTCGGAATTTCCGGCTCAGCCGCCTTCGAAAACCCGCAGCGCCCCAGCGGCGTGACAGGATGCGCCAAGCTTCTCTGAACATTTGGGGATTTCCCTCGCAGTAGCTCTTCAGGAAGAAGAGGCGCTCCCCTCTCGAGAGCGGCTCGTTTCGCCCGGTCTCTTTGGCCAGCGAGCGATACAGACGCAACAGGTTGGCACATCGCTCGTGAAGGGACACGACGGTCCGAATTCGGGCACCGTCCAGGTCCAGGATGTAAACCGTCTCGCCGGCAAGGAGAAGATTGGCGAGATTGAGGTCGCGATGGCTGCAGCCGGCTGCGTGCATCGCCGCGATGCTCCGGGCGGACAGGCGCAGGGCACGAGCGCGTTCCTGCGGATTTAAGAACCACTGGTGGATCCAATCCCTTAGGTTCACTCCATCCCCGATGTAGCGCGAGATGACCCACCCTTGGAAAAAGGGGCCTCCAACCCTTTTCAGGAAAATGCCAAGGATTTCCGGGGTGGGGGCCCCTGCGGCACGCAACGCTTCCGAAGCCCGCACCTCCGCGAGGAAGCGGCCCGCCCCCCAGAACCTGTCGCCTCGGATGGCTCGCAGAGCCCCGCCATGCCTGGTGTGGCGCAGCACGGCTTGTCCCAACTCCAGGGAAAGCAGACGCGCCGGTTCACGCCCGCCCCGAACGGCGAGCCTGTCTCCCCGTTCGCCCCGAATCCAGCTCTCCCAGATCCTCCGATCGCGTGGAACCGCGAAACCGGCTCGCAGGATCCACCAGGAGCGGGGAGGGTGGTCCTCTAGCCTGAAGGCTGCCGGCAAGGAGCCGAAGCGCAGGTCGTTCCTCGCCTCAGCGACCATCGCGCCGCGGGACCAGGTAAGAGGCGCCGATCCCCAGCAGGTAAAGTCCGATCATGGGAACGGCGAACACGCATTGGGTCACGACATCGGGGGTCGGCGTGATGATGGCGGCGACGATGAAGCTGATCAGGACTGCCATCTTGAGATGTCGGAGGAGGAATCGCGGCGACACTATGCCCAGGCTCGCGAGCAGATATATCACGGCGGGCATTTCGAAGACCAGGCCCATCCCCAGAACGATCTTGCTCTCGAAACCGAATAGGCTCTTGACCGTCAACGCGGGCTCAAAGTCCCCCGCGATCGACAGGAGGAAGCGGGCGGCGTAGGGAAAGGCTACCTTGTAGCCGAAGGCTCCGCCCGCCAGGAAAAGGAGAGAAGCCGACACGATGAAGGGTGCGGCATACCGCTTCTCCCGAGGGTACAGTCCGGGCGCTACGAAGGCCCAGGCCTGGTAGAGAATGACCGGTGCGGCGGCGAAGATGCCCGCCAGCAGGGCCACCTTCATGTACAGAATGAAGGGCTCGGTAATCTCGAGGAAAACCAGCTTGCGGCCACCCAGGAAAGGGGTGAGCGGCTCGACCATGTACCGGAAGAGACGTTCGGACTGGGTCCAGGCCAGGGCAAAGGCAACCGCCAGCGCGAGAACCGCTTTGAACAACCTGGAGCGGAGCTCGTCGAGATGCTCCAGGAACGACATCCGCCCCCGGTCAGGTGGAGTTTCGCCCACCATCCTCCCCAGGATTGGAGTCGTTCCGGGCCAGACTTCCCGCGGGGGGCTCGACGGCAGGCTGCGGAGCGCTCGGGGCCGGGGCGGCCTCGGCAATCTCACGGTCGAGCGTGGCTTTCAGCTCCGAGGTGGCTTTGCGAAACTCGGCCAGGCTCTTTCCGAGGGCCCTGCCAAGCTCCGGAAGTTTTCTGGGGCCGAACAAGAGGAGCGCCACGGCGAAGATAGCCAGGAGCTCCGGAGCCCCCAGGGAACCGAACAAAGTCGCTCCTTATTCGTATAGAAGACGGTGCGGCCGCACCCGGCGATGTGTCACCAGGCGGAGGTATGCTAATTTGCGTGAGGGGCGCAAGTCAAAGTTCCGACAGGCTCTGTCCGAAGCACGATCGTCTGACGGAATCGCGCCCTCGGGGCCACGATTATCTTTACTTCACGTTGCCGCCACCCTATACTTGATGCATTATTTACTTGATGTAGATTACTTTTTCCACCGGTCGAGGTGCACATCGTGAAGGGTAGGCAGCTGGCATTCGGGGTCGCGATTCTCGCCGCCGGCTCCCTGACCGGAGGGTTTCTCAGCCCGCGCGTCGACGCCGCCTCGGATCGCTCCAACGACCGCCTCAAGAACTTCAGTCAAATTCTCGGAATCATCCAGGACCAGTACGTCGAGGAAGTCTCTCCTGAGGTGGCCATCGAAGGGGCCATCGACGGGATGCTCAAGACCCTCGATCCACACACACATTTCCTGAATTCCTCCGAGTACCAGGACATGATGGAGGAGCAGCATGGCAGCTTCAGCGGCCTCGGGATCGTGATCTCCAAGCCTACCCTGGACAAGCCGCTCACGGTCATCGCTCCCATCGAGGGCACGCCCGCGTACCGTGCCGGGATTCGACCCGGCGACGTCATTTCACAAATCGAGGGAGTCGATACGCTCGACATGTCGGTGGATCACGCCCTCAAGAAGCTGCGAGGCCCCAAAGGGACCCCGGTGAATATCACCGTGGTCCGGCCCGGCGAGGATGCGGCGCTCAAATTCTCCATCGTCCGCGACGACATACCGACACGCTCCGTTCCTTACGCCTTCATGATTCGCCCTGATGTCGGGTTCATCCGCGTGAGCAACTTCACGCAGACCACTGACCGCGAGCTCGAGGAGAAGCTGCAGGCCCTCAAGAAGGCCGGTATGAACAAGCTCATCCTTGACCTGCGCGGCAATCCGGGCGGGCTGCTGGAGCAGGCGTGGCGCATGGCGGACAAGTTCCTGTCCCAGGGCCAGAAAGTGGTCTACACGCGTGGGCGGGTGAAGGGCGCCGATCAGGAATACACGGCAACCGGCAGCGGCACGCATATCGACTTTCCCGTCGTGGTTCTCGTGAACAAATACAGTGCCAGCGCTTCCGAGATCGTCGCCGGCGCGCTTCAGGACCATGATCGCGCGCTGATCGTCGGCAAGACGACCTGGGGCAAGGGACTGGTCCAGACCGTCTATCCCTTGAGCCAGCGCTCCGCGCTGGCGCTCACCACGGCGCACTATTACACCCCGAGCGGCCGCCTCATCCAGCGGGACTACGAGTCCCTCGAGGATTATTTCTACCTGTCCCAGGACGAGGAATCGGAGCCGGCCCCGGCGGAGCGGGAGACGCGCCGCACCGATTCTGGCCGCGTGGTTCTCGGAGGAGGCGGCATCACGCCGGACATTTCGGTCGAGGCGCTGCAGCTCGATAAATTCCTCCGGCATCTCGAGAACGAGCAGGCCTTCTTCGGCTTCGCCATACAGTTCAACGTGAAGCACAAGGATCTGGATCGCACCTTCGCCGTCGACGACACGACCCTGTCGGAGTTCAAGAAGTATCTCGACGAGAGGAAGATCCCCTACACGGACGCCGACCTGCAGAAGGATGATGCCTATCTGCGCGCTTCGATCCGGAAGGAAATCAGCTCGGCGCGCTGGGGCAACGAGGAAGGCTTCAAGGCATTCGCCGAAGTGGACCCGCAGATTCAAAAGGCGCTCGACAGCTTCCCCGAGGCACGCCAGCTCGCGCATCTCGGGGAGGATTCTCCCGACGCCTCAGCTCGCCAGAAGAAGCCCTAGAGTCTCCCCGCCCCGCGACGATTCCAGGCTCCGCCTCACCTCACTCCAGGATTTCCTACCCAGCCTCCTCAGAGCGCTCACCCTCGCCGCCGGGCTCAGTGTCTCCAGCTGCCGCAAGAAACGGACTCCCATCTGCGCGGCCACGCGGTAGCGCCACCGAAAAGGCTCCGGCAGACCGTCTCCCGCATCCTCGAACAGGCAGTGCACCAGCCAGTCGCGCTCGCTCTGCAGCAGTCTGTTCTGGGAGCGCAGGCGTCCGAGGAAATGAGCCAGGACCAGGTACTTGGTCACGTTCGCGTGAAACTCCAGCTCCAACAGGCTCACCCCGCGGCCTCGACGGATACACCAGGCCAGCATGAGAAAATGGTCGAGCTCTTCCACGAGGTGGGTGAAGGGGACGAGGTTCTGCTCGTTGAGCCCGAGGAGCGGGGAAGCAGCCTCGAGGCGGCGGACCATGGCATCGGGATAGTAGATTCCGAGACGCACGGCCCCGTCGCGGCTGGTGACGAGCGTCCGCGGCCCGACCTCGGGACCGGGAACCTCCTCGAGGATCTCCCTCTCTCCGTACAAGGCCTGGTATCCCTGATCCCCAATCAGGAACGGCGTGAGATCGGCGATGCCGGTGCGCCAGTCATAGCTGATTTCGATGAGACGCTGGAGCCGCACGATGAGAGTGGGCGCGGGGGTCACTCGGCGAGTCCCTCGTATCGGAAGGCTTCCCCGTCGTGGTCGATTTGCAGCCGGCGATAGGGCAGGACGGCCCTGGCGATCTCCCGGACTGTAGCTTCCACCGCAGACCGCTCGAAGGCTCTCTCTCCTTTCCTGAGCTCGCGGACGTACTGGATCGTGTCGTGCCGCTCTCCGGAGCCCGACAGATCGTCTCTCTTGATCCGCCGGCTGACCTCGACATTGCAGTGCTGGCGGATGACCGCGGACAGACGCCGCGCCCCATGGGCCGGGCTGAAGCCCTCGCTCAGCAGCGCCTCGCGGGCCGATGGCGTCAGCACGATCTCCAGGTCGTGCAGCTCCCTGAATCGCTGGAAGACCCGCGCGGTTTCAAGCTCGAGGATGGCCGCCATGGATTCGCGCGACAGGCCGGCGAACCGGATGGTTCGGAGACGCGCCAGGAACTCAGGCGCCAGATTCTTCCTCATGTGTCTCTCGGCTTCGGTCCCTCGTCGACGGAGGCGCTCCTCGGTTCCGCCGCGGTACCCGATGGGATCCATCGTCAGATCGGAAGTCGAATAACCGAGGTTGGAGGTGAAGGCGATTAGGCTTCCTTCGAACCCGAGGCGCCGGCCGCGATTGTCGTGAAAAAAACCGCGGTCCATGATCGGCAAAAAGAATCTCTGCAGCTGAGGATCGGCTTTCTCGACCTCGTCCACCAGGAGAATCGATAAAGGCGACTGCGAGGAACGTTCGTGGAACTCGGCGAGGATTCCAGGCTCGTCACTGCGGATGAACCCGCGGGTGGCGCCGCGTAGGTCATGGACGTCCGACGGGTGGGTGTACTGAGGCCCCTCGATGATCAGGAAAGGAATCTCGAGCCCCCAGAGCCGCCCCAGGACACGCGCCAGGGATTCCATGAGGTGATTCTTTCCAACTCCGGTCGGCCCCACCAGGAAATAGCATTGCGGTGCTCCCTTGACCTGGGTCCCGGTGCCGTTGAGCAGCAGGTCGTCGCACAAGGCCTCGACCGCCGCGGGCTGATCGACGACGAGGTGGTTCAGCTCGCGCCGGAGCGATTCGATATCGGTCCCGGCAAACAGGAGAATCCGCTCATATCGAGAGAGCACGGTGTCACGGGACTCGTCGGGCTGGCTCAACCTTGCGGAAGATTTTGCGGAGGACGTCGTCTCCGGGTTCTCCGACTCCTCCTCTGGCTCATCCGGCTCCCCGGGAAGAGCTGCCGGGATCATCGTGGACGTCGAAGGAACCAGCGTCTCTTCGCGCAGGCTCGCAAGTAGTCGCGCGTAAAGATTGAAGCGGGTGGCGCATTGGCGCAGGAAGGCCACCTCTTCCTCGATAGGCAGCGAGCGCACGCGGTTTTGCTGGAAGATCTCTCGCAGCTCACGCTCATTGGCGAGAATCGCCAGGATGTCCGCCGCCATCCGATAGGAGCGCACTCCCAGCTTCTCGAGCGACAATCCCTGGTAATCCTTGACGCCGGCCATGCCGACGTCGTAGAGGCATCGATCGCCGATACCCCGCACCTCGTCCGGCACCCGGGTGACCCGGTGCAGCGGGCCAGACGCGGATTTCGACTCGGGAGCAAGCAGGTCCTGAAGATCCTGCGGGCGGCGCACGCTGCCCCTGAGAATCTGCTCCAGATCTACCGTGCGGTAGACATCCGAAATCGCCCGCGAGCAGTGTTCGACCACCTGGACCAGGTGCCAGGTCTCGAGGTCGTCGACCTTGCGACCCGCAAAGAAGCGTCGCGAGAGATCGCGAATCCTCGCTTCGAGACGCTTCTGGTCGAGATCCTCCAGCGGCGGTTTCAGGTTATCCATGAAATCTCCCGGCCCACTCGTTACGGGGCTCGCGTTCATATATACAGCACGCCCGAAGAACTTCAAGGACAGTATTGACTCACGCGTCATAATTGGATATATTGTCACTCGTCCAAGGCGAGTGCTAACAGCGTCCAATACGTAAATCAATGACAACACATAGCTTGCGGAGGCAACCATGAAGGTGAAGCCGCTCTACGATCGAATCATCGTTCGCCGGCTCGACGCGAAGGAGGAAGTCAAGGGGGGAATCATCATTCCCGACACCGCCAAAGAGAAGCCGATGGAGGGAAAGGTGGTGGCCGTGGGATCGGGAAGGCTGGATAAATCGGGCAAGCAAATCCCGATGCAGGTGAAGGTCGGTGACAAGGTCCTCATCGGAAAGTACGCTGGCACCGAGGTCAAGATCGACAACGCCGAGCACGTGATCGTGAAAGAGGACGAAGTCCTCGGGATCGTCAGCTAATCCTGGAAACTAATCCCTGCCCGCCTCCGCGGGCGGAGCGAAATCCGGGTCCGGCCATGAGTCCGGACCCCAAAGGAGGAAGATTCGAATGGCTGCCAAGGAAATCGTTTACTCCGAGGATTGTCGGCACGCAATCCTTCGGGGCGTCAACAAGCTGGCCGATGCCGTGAAGGTCACGCTCGGCCCCAAGGGCCGCAACGTGGTCCTGGAGAAGAAATTCGGCTCCCCCACCAGCACCAAGGACGGCGTCACCGTGGCGAAGGAAATCGAGCTGGAGGATCCGCGCGAGAACATGGGCGCCCAGATGGTGCGCGAGGTCGCGAGCAAGACCAGCGACGTCGCGGGCGACGGCACCACGACCGCCACGGTTCTGGCGCAGGCCATTTACCGGGAGGGATGCAAGGCGGTCACCGCCGGCGCCAACCCGATGGACCTCAAGCGCGGCATCGAGAAGGCGGTTGAGAGCGTCGTCGAAGAGATCAAGGGACTTTCCAAGAAAGTCGCGGGCAAGGCGATCGCCCAGGTGGGCACCATCTCGGCGAACAACGACGTGACTATCGGCCAGATCATCGCCCAGGCGATGGAGAAGGTCGGCAAGGACGGGGTCATCACCGTCGAGGAAGCCAAGGGCATGGAGACCTCCCTCGAAATCGTGGAGGGGATGCAGTTCGATCGCGGCTACCTCTCCCCCTATTTCGTGACCGATCCGGAGCGCATGGAGTGCGTGCTGGACAACCCGCTCATCCTGATCCACGAGAAGAAGATCTCCAGCATGAAGGACCTGCTCCCGCTGCTCGAGCAGGTGGCCAAGATGGGCCGCCCGCTCCTGATCATCGCCGAAGAGGTCGAGGGCGAGGCGCTCGCGACGCTCGTCGTCAACAAGCTGCGCGGCACGCTGCAGGTCGCGGGCGTCAAGGCTCCCGGCTTCGGTGATCGCCGCAAGGCGATGCTCGAGGACATTGCCATCCTCACCGGCGGCAAAGTCATCACGGAAGATCTGGGAATCAAGCTGGAAAACGTCAAGGTGGATGACCTCGGCGAGGCCAAGAAGATCACCATCGACAAGGACAACACCACGATTGTCGAGGGCGAGGGCAAGTCGTCCGAGATCGAGGGCCGGGTCAAGCAGATCCGCGCCCAGATCGAGGAGACCACCTCGGATTACGATCGCGAGAAGCTCCAGGAGCGCCTGGCCAAGCTGGTGGGCGGCGTCGCCATCATCAAGGTGGGGGCGGCAACCGAGACCGAGATGAAGGAGAAGAAGGCCCGGGTCGAGGATGCGATGCACGCGACCAAGGCGGCCGTCGAGGAGGGCATCGTTCCGGGAGGCGGAATCACCTTCCTGCGCGCCATCCCCGTTCTTGAGAAGCTGAAAGAGAAGAACGAGGACATTCAGATCGGGATCAACATCGTGCGGCGCTCGCTGGAGGAGCCTCTCCGGCAGATTGCCAACAATGCCGGGCACGAGGGCTCGATTATCGTCGCCGAGGCCAAGGAGAAGGACAAGGCCATGGGCTTCGACGCCTATTCCGGCAAGTGGGTCGACATGTTCGAGGCGGGCATCATCGATCCCGCCAAGGTCACCCGCAACGCCCTGCAGAACGCCGCCAGCATCGCGGGTCTGATGCTGACGACCGAGGCCCTCATCCACGAGGTCCCGGAGAAGGACAAGCCGGCCCCGGCTCCGCACGCCGGCGGCATGGGCGGCATGTACTGATCAGGGCCCAGAAACAGGAAGCCCCTCCGGACCGCACGGCCCGGAGGGGCTTTTTCTTTTCAGGCCGGGATGAATCGATTTCAGCGGCTCAGGCTGGAGCCCGAGAACCCTGAGAAGGTGTTGCTGACCGGAACGTCCTTCGGGATGTCCACGCTGAACCGGGCTTCGGCGATCTCGGGGTTGAGACGAATATTGTTGAAGCTGAGCAGCGTGGAGTCGCCGTCCGATTCGACGTATTCGAGCTTCCGCGGCAGGAACGTCTTTGCGTCCACCCAGAAGCGGACCCGCTGCAGGCGATCCTTCACCCGCTGGCGCTTGGGAGTCAGTATCAACAGGTAGGCCCCCTTTTCATCGCCCGGATCGTCCTGGCTGATGTCGAAGAACTTCCCGAGATCCTCGGCAGTCTGCCCGATTCCGAACACACGGAACACCCGGCGTCCCGCCAGCTTGCTCAGCGGAACCTCCTCGGCGCGCTTCTGATTGGGGTAATAGGCGATGAAGCGGTCTTCCGTGATGAGGAAGACGCGCGGCTCCGGCTCGGTGTACTCCCACTTGATCCGGGAAGGCCTGGAATAAAGAAACGTGCCGTTGGAGACGAGCGGCTTGGCCAGCAGATTGAGGTTCTTGCGCTCGGTGAAGCTGGCCGTGAGGCTGGCGACCGACTGCTGGCTCTCATTGAACCGCTTCAGTAGATCGGGGAGCTGGAGCGCCGGGACGTCCTGCCCCTGAGTCCTGGAAATCGACACTCCCAAGCAAAGCAGCAAACAGCCCACGAGGGCGAAGCCCTTGTTCATTTCAAAACTCCCACCCGCGTCCGACCGTCGACGTGTACATCCTCGACGGCAATTATAAGGTCAAAGGGGCGCGCAATATAGGAAATCCTCTCCTCCGAGTCAAGAATCGGACCGCGCCGGGGGGCCGCGCCGGCTGTGCTATCATGCGGCGCTTTTCAGACGGTGCCATACACGTTGAAGTCCTTCCTGCTGCGCAGATTGCTCCTCTCCTTCCCCGTGCTGCTCGGGGTCTGCACCCTGGTCTTCGCGCTGATCCACCTGATTCCCGGCGACCCGATCCAGGTCATGCTCGGAGAAGGCGCCTCGTCAGCCGACGTGAAGGATCTCAGAGCAAGACTCGGCCTCGACCGGCCGCTCATGGAGCAGTACGGACATTATCTGTCCCGGCTGGCCGCCGGCGATCTCGGAACGTCGCTGCGCTATCGCGAGCCGGTGGCCCACCTCATCCGCGAGCGTTATCCCGCCACCCTGCTGCTGGCGACAGCCAGTCTGCTCCTCGCCTGCCTGATCTCGTTTCCCGCCGGGATCCTGGCCGCCGTCCACCCGGGCACGGCGTGGGACCGCATCGCCTCCACCCTGGCGCTTCTCGGCTTGTCTCTTCCGAGCTTCTGGGTGGGGCCGTTGCTGATCCTCATTTTCTCCGTCCACCTGGATTGGTTTCCCGTCTCCGGAATGGAAGAGCCGGCCGCCCTGGTCCTGCCCTCCATCGCCCTCGGATCGGCGCTGGCGGCCATCCTCGCCCGCATGATCCGGGCCAGCCTCCTCGAGGAGATTTCCGGCCCCTACAGCCGCGCCGCCGCCGCCCGCGGTCTGGGACGCTGGAAGATCGTCCTGCGCCATGCGATGAAAAACGCCTTCATTCCAGTGCTGACGATCCTGGGGCTGCAGCTCGGAGTGCTGCTGACGGGTGCCGTGATCACGGAGACCGTTTTCGGCTGGCCGGGTCTGGGCCGGCTCACCATCCAGGCCATCGAGACGCGTGACTATCCCCTGGTGCAGGGGTGCATCCTGAGCATCGCCTTTTCGTACGTGCTCGTGAACCTGATGACCGACCTTGCTTATGCCTTCTTCGATCCGAGGATCCGTCTTGGCTGAGAAGGCGCGGCCGGGATCCTCCGGCGCCCTGCGATCGCTGGGGTCCCACCTGCGGCGCGACCCGTTCGCTCTGTCGGGGGCCACGCTGCTGCTGCTCATGGGACTCGTTGCCGTGGCCGCTCCGGTGCTCGCGCCTTTCGCCCCCTCTTCGCAGGACCTCGCGCAACGCTTCGCGGCCCCGTCACTGGCGCATCCTCTGGGTCTCGACGAGCTGGGCCGCGACATCCTCAGCCGGCTCATGTTCGGCGCCCGCATTTCTCTTTTCCTGAGCATCGTCGTCGTGCTGTTCTCCGCCCTGACGGGACTCGCGATCGGCACGATGGCCGGCTTCTGGGGAGGTTGGCTCGACGACCTGGTGATGCGAGGGATCGACATCCTCCTGGCTTTTCCCAACATCCTGCTCGCCATCTCCCTGGTCGCCGTCCTCGGCCCGGGGCTCGGAAACCTGGTGCTGGCCTTGTGCCTGATCGGTTGGGTCGGATACGCGAGACTTTCTCGCGCGCAGATCCTGCGATCGCGCGAGCTCGAGTTCGTGCTCTCCGCCCGGGCGGCCGGTGCCAGGTCCGAGCGCATTCTGGTGCGGCATCTTCTGCCCAACATCGCGGGCCCCATCATCGTCCAGGCCACCGTCGGAATGGCCGGGGTAATCCTCGCGGAAGCCGGCTTGAGCTTCCTGGGCCTCGGGCTCCCTCCGCCTCATCCCAGCTGGGGCAGCATGCTGCGCAGCGGCAGCCAGCACCTCTTCGACGCCCCCCATCTCATCGTCTATCCCGGGCTGGCCATCATGCTGGCGGTCCTGAGCTTCAATTTTCTTGGGGATTCGATCCGCGACTGGCTGGATCCACGGCTGCAGCGCAGCCTCGATCCCGGCAGGTAGCTAGAAGCCCGCCGGCCTGCGATCGGGATTCCGCCGGTGCATGGCCTTCCACTCCTCGGGCGGGATGGAGAGAAACACCTCGACCACCTTCGGATCGAACTGGATTCCCGAATTGCGGACGATCTCCTCGCGCGCGTCCTCGTAGCGCAGTGCCTTGCGGTAAGGACGGTCCGAGGTCATGGCGTCGAGGGTGTCCACCACGGCGAAGATCCTCGCTCCCAGGGGGATCTCCTCCCCCTTCAGTCCCTGCGGGTAGCCGGATCCGTCGAAGCGCTCCTGGTGCGCCATCACGATGGGGAGCGATTTCTCGAGGAACTTGATTCCGGAGAGGATGCGCCCGCCGATTTCGGGGTGTTGCTTCATCTCGCGCCATTCCTCGGCGGTGAGCTTTCCCGGCTTGCGCAGGACCGCGTCGGGGATCCCTATTTTCCCCACGTCGTGCAGCAGGGCGCCGCGCCGGATTTCCGTGAGCTCGGGCTCCTCCACCCCCATGCGCCGCGCGATCACGACCGTGTATTCGGAAACCCGGACCGAATGGCCCTGAGTCTCGGTGTCGCGCGTATCCAGGGCGGCGGCCAGCGCCTCCAGCGTCGTCTCGTAGGAGATCTGGAGCTTTTCGTACAGCTCCTCGACTTCGCGGCGCTTGAGGACCACTTCCACGGTGCGCTCGGCCACCTTCGCTTCAAGATCCCGCTGGTATTCACGGTTCTCCAGGACCAGGCGGCGCTTCTCCAGGGCCCGCTCCACCGTGAGCCGCACCTCTTCCAGGTTGAATGGCTTGGTGAGGTAGTCATTGGCCCCCATGCGCATGGCCCGGAGGGCCACTTCGACGTCGACGACCCCGGTAATCATCACGACCTCGACATCGGGATGAGCTTCCTTGACCCGCTGCAACAGCCTGACTCCGTCCATGCCAGGCATGTCGATATCGCTCAGGACCAGGGCGAAACAACGGCGGCGGAGAGCCTCCAGGGCCTCGGAGCCGTTGGCGGCCACGGAGCACTCGAAGCCGGAGTCCTTCAGGCCTTCGAGCAGGAGGTCACGGATGGCAGGCTCATCGTCCACCACGAGAACTCCGGCCGTGGTTCCCCAGGCTTCCGTCTCCGGAGGTGCCTCGGGTTGACCTTTTTTGTCAGCCAGTTGGGGCAACACCGCTCCTGTCAGCCGACTGGTGAATGTCGCTGCGGATAATCTAGACCCGGAGGAAGGGGAGTCAATCTCGGGGGATGAGGAGAGGTTATTTCGTGTCCAGCCAGGTGGGACCGCTGCGGACCTCCGCCAGCAGGGGAACGTCGAGCCGCGTGCTGTTTTCCATGCACTCGCGCATCAGGGTCCCGGAGTGTTCAACCTCCTCGGCCGGCGCCTCCAGCACCAGCTCGTCGTGCACCTGGATCAGGAGACGGCTGCGCAAGGATTGTTCCTTCAGCTTGCGGTGCAGGGCGATCATCGCGACCTTGATCAGGTCGGCGGCGCTTCCCTGCACCGTGGTGTTGACGGCGATGCGAATCCCCAGGTTTCTCTGGTTCAGGTTGCGGCTGCGGATCTCGGGAACATTGCGGATCCTCCCGAACATCGTCGAGACCTTTCCCGTGGCCTCCGCGGTCTCGATCACGGCGTCCCGATACCTCCGGACCCCCTCGAAGCGCCGGAAGTACTCCTCGATGACCTTCTTGGCTGCGGTCAGGGGAATCCCCAGCTGCCGAGACAGGCGAAACGAGCCCATGCCGTAGAGGATGCCGAAATTGATCGCCTTCGCCTGGTTCCTCAACTCGGCCGTGACCAGGTCGGGCGCCACGCCGAAGACCTCCGCAGCCGTCCGGCGATGAATGTCCTCGAGCTCTCGGAACGCCCGGATCATCTCCGGATCCTGGGACAAGTGCGCAAGCACCCGGAGCTCGATCTGCGAGTAGTCGGCGGTGAGGAGACTCCATCCCGGCTGCGCGATGAACGCGCGCCGGATTTCCCTCCCCTTCTCGGTGCGGATGGGAATGTTCTGCAAATTAGGATCGCTGCTGGAGAGCCTTCCCGTCACCGCGGTGGTCTGGTTGAAGGAGGCATGGACGCGACCCGTCTCCGCGTTGACCAGGCCGGGGAGCGCGTCGACGTAGGTGGACAGCAGCTTGGAAAGCTGCCGGTACTCGAGCACCGCGGCCGGAAGTGGATGCGACGATGCCAGCGATTCCAGGACGTCCACGCCGGTGGAGAACACCCGCTCCTTCTCGGTCTTCCTTCCCGGGGTCAGCCCAAGCTTCTGAAACAGGATTTCGCCGAGCTGACGGGGACTCTGAATGTTGAAGGGGCCGCCCGCGAGCGCGTGCACGCGGGCCTCCTGGACCTGAAGATCCTCCCTCCATTTCTCCGACAGGGAGCGCAGGAAGCCGGCATCGATTCGCACCCCGGTGAACTCCATATCCGCCAGGACCGAGGTCAGAGGAAGCTCGAGCTCACGGTAAAGTCCCTCCAGTCCCAGCTCCTTGAGGCGATTCTTGAGGGGTTGCTCGAGATTCATCAGAGCGCGGCAGCGGCGCGCCGCGGCACCTCCTTCCGGCGCCCCTTCCACTGCACCCCCTCGCGAAGCAGCCCCTGAAGAGACTCCCAGGATCGACTCCTCCAGTCGCGCCAGCCGAAAGTCGCGGGCCTCCGAATCCACCAGGTAGGCGGAAAGAGTGCTGTCGAGATCCCCCTGGGAAAAGGGAATCCCCCAGCGGCGAAGGATGACTTCCAGCACCTTGAGATTCTCGGCCAGCACGCCCGCCCTGGAAGCCCGCAACACTTCCCCCAGGGTTTCCACGAAGCGCCGCTGGGTGATGCCGACGGGTGGTTCGCCGAGGCGGACGTAGAAGCCGTTCTCGGCGGAGGCGGACAGCGCGAACCCGGTGAGGTGGGCTCGCATCGGCTGCTCTTCCGAGAGCTCCGGTGCCAGTGCCAGGGTCGTGGCCGCCGAAAGCGACCGCACCATCTCGCCCAGGGCCGCTGGATCCGCGATCACCGTGAAGACCGGATCCGGCGGCGGAGGCGCGGCCTGTGATTCTCCCGGCGTCTCACCTGCCGCGAGCTCGTCGAGAAGACGGCCGAAACCGAGTTTCTGATAAAAGGAACGAGCCTCCTCGCGCAGGAGGGGTCGACGCCGGAAGTCCTCCGCCACCCAGGGGACCGGCACATCGGTGTTCAGGGTTACCAGCTCGCGGCTGAGACGGGCGTCGGCAGCGTGCCGCAGGAGGGCCTCGCGATGCGTCTTCCGGGTGACCTCTCCGGCGTGCGCCAGAGTGTTCTCCAGACCTCCGTAGGTCGTAATCAGCTCGCGCGCCCCCTTCTCACCAATGCCCGGAACACCCGGAATGTTATCGCTCGAATCGCCCATGAGCGCCAGCACATCGATCACCTGTTCCGGATAGACGCCGAAGCTTTTCTTGACTCCTTCGCGATCCAGCAGCTCCCCTTTCGACGGATGGAAGACGGTGACGTGGGGCCCCACCAGCTGCAGGAGATCCTTGTCGGAGGTCACCAGGATGACTTCGAAGCCTTCCGCGGCGCCTTTCCTGGCCAGCGTCGCCATCAGGTCGTCGGCTTCGTATCCCGCGAGGTCGATGACCGGCACCCCGAGGATCCGGCAGGCTTCCTTGATGTCCGGTATCTGCTCGACCAGATCTTCCGGAGGCGCCAGCCGGTTCGCCTTGTACTGCGGGTAGCTCGCGTGGCGCTGCGTCGGCTCGGAGCGGTCGAAGACCACCGCGAGATAGGCGGGAGCGCGCTCCTGCAGGAGCTTTCGGAGCATCTGGGTGAAACCGTAGGTGGCGTTGGTGGGACGCCCGGAAGGACTGCTCAATCCGCGGATGGCATAGAAGGCGCGAAATACGTTCGAAGTTCCGTCGATGAGGCAGAGGATCGGCGGCGTTCGCTCCTCCGTCACGGACTGCCGGCCCCCAGCGCTGGGCGCCCTTCGAGCAGGGCACGGTAGACAGGAAACGAGGCGCACAGATCGAGGACCTGACGGCGCACCTTTTCGAGATCGGAAGCGCCCGCGCCGCTCGTGAGGACTGTGTCCAGGAATCCGGCGATCAGGGACATCTCATCCTCTCCCATCCCCCGTGTCGACACTGCGGGAGTGCCGAGTCTCAGCCCGCTGGCCTTCATCGGAGGGAGCGGATCGAACGGAATGGCGTTCTTGTTGACCGCGATCCCCGCCTCTCCCAGCATGGCTTCCGCCTGCTGGCCCGTCATTTTCCTCGCGGTGACGTCGATCATGAACAGATGGCTGTCCGTGCCGCCGGAGATGATCCGGTAGCCACGGGCCGCCAGCTCGGAGCTCAGCTGCCGGGCGTTGCGCACGGTCATCGCCTGGGTCCTGCGGAATCCGTCCGTGGCGGCCTCGCGGAAGGCCACCGCCTTCGCCGCAATGACGTGCATCAACGGACCACCCTGGATTCCCGGGAAAACCGCCCGATCGATGTCCCGTGCATGACGCTCCCGGCAAAGGATCATCCCGCCCCGCGGACCGCGGAGCGTCTTGTGGGTCGTGAGAGTCACAAAATCAGCATGCGGAACGGGACTCGGGTATTCCCCTGCCGCGATCAACCCCGCGTAATGCGCCACGTCGGCCAGGACCAGCGCCCCGCACTGTTTCGCGATGCGCTCGATCCGGGGGAAATCGATCACCCTCGAGTAGGCGCTCGCTCCCACCACAATCAGGCGGGGACGATGCTCCGTGGCCAGCCGCTCCATCTCCTCGTAATCGATGAGCTCGCTGTCGCGGAGAACTCCGTAAGGGACCACCTTGTAATAGGCCCCGGAGAAGTTCAGGGGGTGGCCATGGGTCAGGTGCCCGCCGTGCGGAAGGCTCATCCCCAGGACGGTATCTCCCGGCTTGAGCACGGCGAAATAGACCGCCATGTTCGCCTGGGCCCCCGAGTGCGGCTGCACGTTCGCATGCTCGGCGGCGAAGAGCTCCCTGGCTCGGCGGATGGCCAGGGACTCCACCGTGTCGCTGTGGGCGCAACCGCCGTAATAGCGCTTTCCGGGATAACCTTCGGCATACTTGTTGGTGAAAACCGAGCCCAGAGCCTCGAGAACAGCCAGGCTCACATAGTTCTCGGAAGCGATCAGGTTGAGATGGTTTTCCTGTCGGGCAATCTCGTCTTCCAGCGCGCGCGTGACTTCGGGATCGACCACGGCAAGGGACTTCAAGACTGCCTCCTGGGGCTCGGGCGGGATGGGCGAGGGGAGAAAATCGAGTTCGATTCCAATCTGCCTGGAACGTGCATGGTAGCGTATCAATCGAAGTCGAATCAAGCCGAAGCCATTGGGTTTCCTGGGAATCGCGCAGAATTAACTTGACAACAACTAACTAAACTTTTATATTGACGCTGCACTAAAGTAAATCGATCGAGGGTAACCCATTGGTAAATTTCGACAAGTTCACCAATAAAGCCAAGGAATCGATTCGTCAGCTTCAGGAAACAGGAGTCTCCTCCGGCCATCCCGTTCTCCGACC
The DNA here is from genome assembly GCA_035764505.1 of Candidatus Polarisedimenticolia bacterium. Taxonomy (NCBI): domain Bacteria; kingdom Pseudomonadati; phylum Acidobacteriota; class Candidatus Polarisedimenticolia; species Candidatus Polarisedimenticolia bacterium. Next base: position 29,323 of record DASTZC010000288.1, on the reverse strand, counting down.
GGAGCACCTGCTTCTCGCGCTGATTACCCAGCCCGATGGGGTGGTCCCCGCACTGCTCAACCAGATGGGGATTGACCGGGAAGCCATCGACCGAGAAGCCAAGGAGCTCCTGCAAAGGCTCCCCAAGGTTTCCGGAGGGATTTCCGAGCCGCGGCTCTCGCCGGAGCTCGAGCGGATCCTGGAAGCCGCCGTCCAGGCTGCTGCGCGCTTCTCCGACGATTACGTGAGCACGGAGCATCTCTTCCTCGCCCTCGTCGAATCCCCTGGACCGCTGGCTCCCCTGTTCCGCGCCCATCGGATCGACCCGCAAGGTCTCATGGCCTCCCTCAAGGCGGTTCGCGGCACGCAGCGAGTGTCCGATGTGGAACCCGAAGGGAAATACCAGGCCCTGCAGCGTTACGGCAGGGACCTCACCAGCCAGGCGCGCCAGCGCAAGCTCGATCCAGTCATCGGAAGAGATGACGAGATCCGTCGTGTAATGCAGGTCCTCTCCCGGCGCACCAAGAACAACCCCGTCCTGATCGGCGAGCCGGGAGTCGGCAAGACCGCCGTCGTCGAAGGTCTCGCCCTGCGGATCGTGAACGGCGACGTGCCGGAGTCGCTGAAGCACAAGCGCCTGGTGGCCCTGGACCTCGGCGCCCTGATCGCCGGTGCCAAGTACCGCGGCGAGTTCGAGGATCGTCTCAAGGCAGTGCTCCGCGAGATCCAGGAATCGGAAGGCTCAATCATCCTGTTCATCGACGAGCTTCACACTCTGGTGGGCGCCGGTTCCGCCGAAGGCGCGATCGACGCCTCCAACATGCTGAAGCCGGCCTTGGCCCGCGGCGAGCTGCGCTGCGTGGGCGCGACCACCCTCGACGAGTATCGCAAGCACATCGAGAAGGACGCGGCGCTGGAGCGCCGCTTCCAACCGGTGCTGATCAAGGAGCCTTCGGTCGAGGACACCATCGCCATCCTGCGCGGCCTCAAGGAGCGCTACGAGGTGCACCACGGAGTGCGCATCCAGGACTCGGCCCTCATCGCCGCAGCCACCCTGTCCCATCGCTACATCGCGGACCGCTTCCTCCCCGACAAGGCGATCGACCTCATCGACGAGGCCGCGTCGCGCCTGCGCATCGAAATCGATTCCCTGCCGACCGAGATCGACGAGATTCAGCGCCGCATCATGCAGATGGAGATCGAGCGCGAGGCGCTGAAGCGCGAGAAGGATCGCGCTTCGCGCGAGCGCCTCGAGAAGCTCGGGGCAGATCTGGCGCAGCTGGCGGAGCAGCGGGACCGGATGCGCGGCCACTGGGAGGCGGAAAAGAAGATCATCGGGCAGATACGTTCGCTCAAGGAGGAAATCGAGAACGCGCGGCTGTCCGCGGAGCAGGCTGAGCGCGCCGGCGACCTCGGCAAAGCGGCGGAATGGCGCTACGGCACGATGCAGGGGCTGCAGAAGAAGCTCCAGGAGGCCAATGCGCGCCTCGCGCAGCTGCAGAAGGAGCAGCAGATGCTCAAGGAAGAGGTGGACGAGGAGGACGTCGCCGAGATCGTGGCCAAATGGACCGGCATCCCGGTCTCGCGGCTGCTGCGGGGCGAGGTGGAGCGCCTGGTGGGACTCGAAAAGCGGCTCGCCCGCCGCGTCGTGGCGCAGCGCTCCGCCCTGGCGGCGGTTGCCAATGCCGTCCGTCGGGCGCGGGCCGGGATCTCCGATGCCAATCGGCCGATCGGCTCGTTCATCTTCATCGGTCCCACCGGGGTCGGGAAGACGGAGCTGGCCAAGGCGCTCGCCGAGAACCTTTTCGACGATGAGCGCGCCCTCGTGCGTATCGACATGTCGGAGTACTCCGAGCGCCACGCCGTCGCCCGCCTGCTGGGCGCTCCTCCCGGGTACATCGGCTACGAGGAAGGAGGCCAGCTCACGGAGGCGGTGCGCCGCCGGCCGTACTGCGTCATCCTCTTCGACGAGATCGAGAAAGCCCATCCCGAGGTCTTCAATGTCTTCCTGCAGCTGCTCGACGACGGCCGCCTCACGGACGGCCAGGGCCGCGTGGTGGACTTCCGCAACACGCTGGTCATCATGACCTCGAACATCCCGGTTCCCCCGCCGCCACCCGAGGGCTCGAAGGGAGACGACCGGGCGCTGCTGGCCGAGCTGAGAAAGTATTTCCGTCCCGAGTTCCTGAACCGCGTGGATGAGATCGTGAGGTTCACGCCCCTGTCGCGCGAGGACCTCGATCGCATCGTCGAGATCCAGCTCGCGCGGGTGGAGCGCTCGCTGGCGGAGCGGCAGGTCCACCTGACGGTGAGCGACAAGGCGAAAGCTCGTATCGCCGAGATCGGTTACGACCCCGATTTCGGCGCGCGGCCCCTCAAGCGGGTAATCCAGCGCAGCATCCTGGACCCGCTTTCCCTGGAGCTGTTGTCCGGGAAGCTCAAAGCAGGCGATACGGTCCGGGTCGAGGCGGGTGCGGGCGACGAAGGATTTCGATTCCTGACGGCCGGGGAGCGCTCCGAGAAGGGTTGATTCCCTGGTTGAGCGCCATTACACTCGCTGCGATACCGTTGCAGGCGATGCGGCGACCCGGAGCCGCGGGGTGGAGAGGAGCCGATGAGTGTCATCCGTGATGTTCCGAGCGATCGGGGAAGATTTCCCGACGCCATGAACCCGGCCCATCGACCGGATCCGGGGCCGACCGGCGCCCGAGGTGCCGACGGCATCGCATGGGTGCCGGCAGTGGACATCCACGAAGCGGAGGACCGTACCGTGTTGCGGGTGGATCTTCCCGGGGTCGTGCTGGAGCAGATCGAGCTCCGCATTGAAGGAGACCGCCTCACGCTCCAGGGGGAGCGCCGGGCCGACGCGGGACAGGGCGGCTCCGAGACCCTCTTGAGGGAGCGGCCCAGCGGAAGGTATCACCGCTCCTTCGAGCTGCCGCCCAACATCGAACAAGGGGGAATCCGCGCGGAGCTGAGGCACGGGGTACTCGAAGTGGTGCTCCCGAAGAAGCCGGCGAGCTCGATTAAACCGATCAAAGTGGAGGCGCGGTAGCCGCGCCGGTGGAGGCGCGCCAGAAGCGCCGGAGACGATGAATCGATGATGAACTCCGTAAAGACCGCGTTCCTTCTGGGCCTGCTCACGGTCCTCATGGTTGGTGTCGGAGGGTTTCTGGGCGGGCGCGGCGGCGCCCTGGTGGCGCTGGTCCTTGCCGCGGGGATGAACTTCTTCAGCTACTGGTTCTCGGACAAGATGGTCCTGGCGGCAACCCGGGCGAAGCCTCTGAGCCCTGGCGAAGCCCCCCGGCTGCACGCCATCGTGCAGCGGCTGTGCGCCAACGCCTCGCTGCCGATGCCCCGCCTCTACCTCCTTCCGGAAAGGGCCCCGAATGCCTTCGCAACGGGAAGAGATCCGGAGCACGCCGCGGTAGCAGTCACCCAGGGAATTCTGGAGATTCTGGACGACCAGGAGCTGGAGGGCGTCCTCGCCCACGAGCTGAGCCACGTGCGCAACCGTGACATCCTGATCAGCTCCGTGGCCGCGACCCTGGCGGGAGCCATCATGTTCCTGGCCAACATGGCGAGGTTCGCGGCGATTTTCGGCGGCATGGGTGATCGCCGCGACGGGGAGCGCGGCGGAGGAGTCCTCGGTCTTCTGGTCGCAGCCATCGTGGCCCCCCTGGCCGCCATGCTCATCCAGATGGCGGTCTCCCGCTCGCGCGAATACCAGGCCGACGAGAGCGCCGCCGAGATGATCGGCCGCCCGCAGGGCCTCGCCCGCGCCCTCGAGAAGATCGAGCAGTATTCCCGTCAAGTCCCGATGGTCGCCGCGAGCAATCCCGCGACGAACCATCTGTTTATCGTAAAGCCGTTCTCCGCCGCGAGCTGGATGAGCCTGTTCAGCACCCATCCTCCCATCGGCGAGCGCATCCGGCGCCTTCTCGCCCGCTCCTGAGGCTTCCGATGGCCGAGCGCCCGAAACAGAGTCCCGATTCCGATTCGGTCCCGATTCGGGTCACCGATCGCCGCCCGCGGTTCGATCGCCCGGAACCGGGAGATGAAGATCCCCCTCCCACCGACCGCAAGCCTTCGATGCTCCGCGAGCTGGAAGGTCGCGCCGAGGCTGCGGAGTCGAAGCTGGCCGAGGCGCTGGACCTCCTGCGGCGCCGCGAGAAGGAGGCCGACGATTTCCGGGCGCGCCTGCGCAAGGAGATGGAAAGGCGCACCCGCTCCGAGCTGGAGAGTCGGCTCCGCGATTTTCTCGAGGTGGGCGACAGCCTGGATCGGGCTGTCTTTTCCGCCGAGCTCGAGGGTTCCTCCTCCCCCTTGCGGGACGGACTGCTCAAGATTCGCGAGCAGTATCTGGCTATTTTGGCGCGACAGGGAGTCCAGCCCATGGAAATGGCCGGGACCCGCTTCGACCCCGAGCGCGCCGAGGCGGTGGCGGTGACCCCTGCGGAAGGACCCGACGATCACGACATGATTCTCGAGGAAATCCGGAGGGGCTATACGATCGACGGGGCGATCCTGCGACCTGCCCAGGTCAGGGTCGCGCGCCAGACGGTCGGGGAGCCTTTCGGACCGGACGGTGAAAGTTCCTGAGGATCCCTGCGGGAACGCGTCCCTGCGTGTCGGGAGAAGCCGGTATCCCGAGCACGGCACAGGCCAGCGGCGCCACATCCACCGCCTCCAGCCGATCGATTTCACTTCCCGCGACGAATGCCGGACCACGAGCATAGAAAATGCCGGCCATCGAAGGCTCGGTACCACGGAAGCCGTGCATTCCCCTCGAGGTCTCCTCCCTTTCCCGCCCGATTTCGTAACCGGGCGAGGTTAGCAGCACCAGATCCCCCGTCCGGGAAGGAAAGCCGTAGCGCAGGTCTCTGGGCAATTCCGGTCCCGGGTAAACCTCGAGGTGCGTCAGGCGACCCAGCAGCGCCTGCGCCTTGCTCCGGTCGCCGGCGCGCCCGAGATAGAGATTCGCCGTTCCGCCCGAAGGGAGAAGGCGATGCCGGATCCCGGCCCGCGCCAGAGCCGATCCGGGATCGACCCTGCCGACGATTGCAGCCATGCCATGATCGGCAACAACCATGAGGTTGAGCCGCTCCGAGAGCCCGCGCCTGGCGCTTTCTGTCAGGAGGAGCTTCAAGGTGCGGTCCACCGAAAGCACCCGGCGGTCCACTTCCGGCGAATCCGGACCTTCGGCGTGGCCGGCATGATCGACTCCGGTGAAATAGGCCAGGATCATTCCCGGGCGGTCGCGGGGCGGAAGATCCAGCCACGCCAGGATGCGCCGGACCGATTCACGATCGGTCAGGGATTGGTATCCGGACGCGTGCAGCGACGCCGCCGTGCCCCGCCACGCTCCGTATGAGCCGATCCAGTTCAGCACGGCACTGCGGATTCCCTGCTTCTCGGCGGTCACCCAGAGCGGCTCGCATTCCAGCCATCCGGGATCCTCCGATCGATCGAACTCGCCGCGGTCCCGGTCCAGGAAGCGATTGTTGAGGATGCCGTGGCGCTCCGGATAGCAGCCGGTAGCCAGCGTCGCATGGGATGGGAACGTGGAGGCCGGGAACGGGGGAATCAGACGGCGCGCCCGCACGCCTCCCGCGGCGAGGTTCGAAAAGGTCCCGGCCCGGGCGCGCTCGGGATAGTCATAGCGCATTCCGTCGATCGAAATCAGCACCAGGATTGAATCGGCCGGAGGCGCCGGACGTGCGGCCGACAGCAGGACGCAGAGCGCCGCCATCAGGGCGCAGCGCAGGAAGGGCTTCAGTGGACGCGTTCGATTTCGCAAATCAGAACAGGTAGGCGACGGCAAATCCCACCTGGGCAAGCATCATCATCAGGTACATGTGGGTCCAGGAAGGATGGTTCTCCGTCGTCGCCAGCTCCTCCGGCCGCCGGATGACCAGGTAGGAGGTGAGGCATCCCCACAGCGTCAGCAGCAGACCCACCGCGGTGAGGATCGTGGGGTTTCCCGAAAGCAGCCTGCCGCCGGCGTGCACCGGATCGGGCAGATGGGCTCCAAGGGGCAGGAGCAGCCATGGAAAGATGAAGAACGGAGTGATCATCCAGGCTGCCCGCCGGACACCGTAGCGAATCGGCAGCGTGATGCAGCCGTGCGCCGCGTCGCCTTCCATGTCGGAGAAGTCCTTGGTGGTGCTGGCTCCCAGGAGGAACAGGAAGAAGACGCTGCCGATGTACCAGGGCTCGGGATGTGCGACACTCGCGACCATGGACCAGCCGGCGACCTTCAGCAGGCAGCCGCGGGGAATGGCGATGGTGAGATTGGCCCAGAAGCCGTTGCGCTTGGTCCTGCCGAAGGAAGGCACGGAATAGATCAGCGTGAACAGAAGTCCCGCCACGAAAATCCAGAAGCATTCGTGCGCGCGCGGCGGCGCGAACACCCGCTCCGACCATCGGGTATGCGGATAGGTCATGACGAGCCAGGTCGGCATGATGGCCAGCACGTAGAGGAGCGCCGAGAAGCGCTTCCCCTCGCGCAGCCCCAAAGCGCCGGAAACCAGCGGCCTGCCGGGCTTGTTCTTCCGATCGATCTCGAGGTCGTAGACCTGGTTGATCCCGTTGGAAGCCGCGTTCAGGAACGCCGCGCACAGCGACCCGAGCCCCACGGTGGCCAGCAGGCTGAGGTCCACCCGGCGCAGCGGATCGGGATTGTGGGCCGACCCGTAAGCGGTGATCGCGCCTGAGACGACGCCCAGCAGCGGCGGCAGGAGGGTGAAGGGGCGCGTAAAGGACAGGAGGACACGCCAGCGCGCCGGAACGATTCCCAGATCGCTGCTCCGCGGCTCGCCCAAGGTCTGCGTCGGCTTCAAGAGAGGGCCCCTGCGAGAGGGAGTAATGCCACGGCGGCCAGTGCCCCGGCCAGAGTGTTGAGAAAATTCATGGTCTCGCTGTCGATCAGGTCGGCAGGTTCGGCCGTGGCGCCGAGCACAGATTCCAGCACCGCTCCGAGCAGGGCCGCGGCGGTCACGATGGGAATCCAGCTCCAGGGAATGATCTGCAGCAATGCGGCGGCGGCCCCCACCAGCGCCGCACCGCAGATTCCGGCGGCCGTCCCCAGCAGCGAGACCGCCCCGGGAGTCCCCGCCGCGACACGGCGCAGGCGGGTGATGAGAAACGGCTTGCTCCGGCTGAGCTGGCCGATTTCCGATCCCAGCGTGTCGCAGGCGGCCGTGGCCAGCGAGGCCACGAAAGCGAGCCGCAGGGCCGAGGCCATCGGCTCATCGACCGAGCCGGAGAGAAAGGCGAGGTAGGCCGGCACCGACACGTTGGCCAGCGCGTGCAGCGCGCCGCGCGCCCCCTCCCCTTCCTGGGCGATTCCGCGCTGCTCCTTGCGGCTCCAGCCGACCCGCGTCGCAGCGCTCCCCAAAATGAAGAATTCGACCAGGACCCAGAAGGCCGGCAACCCTCCGAACGTCGCGATCGGGAGACCCACCAGGATGCCTCCCGCCACGCCCGACCAGGAGACGGTCCGGGCCGCGCGCGCGGCCAGCGCGAAGGCCCCGACCACCGCCAGTCCAAGGAGGAGATTGCGCTGCAGGACTCCCCGGTTCGCCGACCAGACCTCCGGCCTCACCCAATCGAGCGTCACCACGATTCCCGCCGCCAGAAATGGAACCGAAAGATTGTCGTTCAGCTTCAGGGAAAGGCTCTCCACCACGGCGCACGCCGCCGTGGCGACCGCCGCGATGAGCAGCGTCCGATCCCACCCTCCGAAGCCCCCCCCCGACACATAGCGCAGCAGCGCCGCGCCGCCCAGCGTCCCGGCGACACAGAAGGACATGAACCCCGACCACGATTTGCGCCGGTTCCAGAGCAGGGCCGGATGCGGCAGCCTGCGCCCTACCAGAGTGGCGAAGCCGTCCCCGAGGGCGAGGATGCCCCAGGCGCAGGCGACGATCTCCAGTCGATGCGGGAAGACGAGGATGAGAGCCAGCACCGCGACGGAATAGAGCCATACCCCCGACTGCAGGATCGATCGCTCCTCTCCCTCCCGCATGAGCGCTCCACCGCGCAGCCGGGGGATCCAGGTGGCATTTGAAGCCACCGCGGCGGCCGCCAGCAGCGCGGCCCCCCACCAGGGAAGATGCTTCAGAAGAAACGCGAAGCCGACCATCAGGATGTGAATCGACTTCCGAAGATCTTCCGAGATACCCCGTCCCGTCATGTCCTGCCTTCGCGCAGCGAGCGCACCGTCTCCTCCAGTCCCCGGGAAAAAGGCGTGATGGTGTACCCCAGCTCGCGCTGGGCTTTCAAGCTGGAATAAGCCCACTCGTGGCGATAGATGCTCACCACTTCGTCGGTGATCTCGGGCTCCTTGCCGGTCAGGTTCGCCCGCCAGCGCTGCATCCGACCGACCAGCCCCGCGAGGGAGTACGGGATACGCCGGCGGGGCGGAGGGATCTTGGTCAGACGCTCCAGCTCCGCCATCAGCTGCAGCATCGTCAGGTTCTCACCGCCCAGGATGAAGCGCCCGCCGGGGGGCGCTGATCTGAGCGCCTGCAGATGCCCCTGGACGACATCCGCTCCATAGGCGTAGCAGAAGCGCCGGTCGCCCGGGCCGAGGATCCCCGGCAGCCGGCGCTCCAGATAATCGCTGACCGTCTTTCCCACCAGGTTCCCGCCAGTGGCCGGCCCCGGCCCGTAGATCACTCCCGGATAGAGAATGACGATCGGCGCCCCGTGCGCGGCGGCTTCACGAGCCGCCCTGTCGGATAGGGCCTTGGTGCGCTCGTATTCGTTGTGGAACGTCCTCGGGGAGGGAATCCAGGACTCGTCGCCCGTCGCGCCGTCGGTCGGCCCCAGGGCGATGAAGGAGCTGGTGTAGACGATCCGGGTGACGGACAGCTCCTCGGCGGCGCTGAGAATATTTTGCAATCCTCCGACGTTGATCGCCTCGAATCGCCGCGGGTCGGAATCCCACATCTTCACATGCGCGGCGGCGTGGAAGATCCGATCGCATCCGCGCAGACCGCGGCGCAGCGATTCCCGATCGACGACATCCCCCTGCACGGCGCGGACCGAGACGGCGGGAGGCAGGAAGCGGGCCGGATCGCGGCAGAGGACCACCACCTCCTCGCCCTCGCGCGCCAGGCGCGAGACGAGGGCGGAGCCCAGGTACCCGGTGCCGCCGGTGACGAAGACAGGAGGCACTCAATCCTCGCGCTTTTCGAGCGAAGCCGCCAGCGCCTGGCGCCAGCTCCTCGTCCGGCGTCCGCTGAGGGACGTGAACCGGGCACATTCGAGCGCGGCATTCGGTCCCGAGCTCTCATGAAAAGAGGCGGGACCCGGCGACCCGCCGATCAGATCGGGAACAGGCGGAGCGCCGAGGAGGCGGGCCGTTTCGGAAGCCACTTCCGAGATCAGGGCCGACTCGGCGTTTCCCAGGTGAAGCACGCCGGTCCACTCGCTGCGCAAGATGCTCCCCAGCGCACCCAGGAAGTCCTCCATCCATAGAGGCGTGATTCGCCGATCCTCCCAGGGAATCGGCTCTCCCCGCAGGACAGAGCGGTGGATAATCTCCAGGGGGTCATTCTCCGCGCCGTCGCCGAACAGCGCCGACATCCGGAGGATCAGGTGGTCGGGGTTGCCGCGCGCCGCCGCCGTCTCTCCCAGCGCGCGGCTCTTCCCGTAGGCGGTCACGGCATCGGGTGGATCCTCCTCCCGATAAGCCTCCCTGCGGCTGCCCGAGAAGACGTCGACGCTCGACAGGTGGATGAGCCGGCACCCCAGCTCCCGTGTGGCGCGCGACAGCGTCTCGACCCCGAGGGCGTTGACCTCCACCAGGGCTTCCGGGGAATCGCCCGGGCCCGGGAGTCGGGTGCGCGCGGCGCAGTTGATCACCACCGTAGGGCGGGGATCCAGCCGCTCCAGCTCCAGGATCACCCGGGAAGGATCGGTCAAATCGATCTCTTCCCGGGTGGCCGCCACAACCCGATCGGGATACTTCGCCTGCAGGGCAGCCTCCAGCGACGTGCCCACACGTCCCCCCGCCCCGGTGATCAGGATCATCATTGCCAAAGCCGCGTGCCTCCTTGCGCTTCCATCAAAAGGTGACAGGCATGCCGGGGATGGGCGAGGAGCCGCTGTTGAGATCCAGCACGTTCCCGATCCCCTTCAGATTGACCATGACGCGGAACTCCTGCTGGCTCACGCCGACGTAATTTCGATCCAGGAGCTCGAAAGTGAAGCCGCAGCACTGTGTGTTGTACCCGAAGGTGTAACGCTGATCCTGAAGCTCGCCGACGACGAGGTCGTAGTGCCCCTGGAAGCCCAACAGCAGCCGACGATTCATGAGAGCGGTCTGGGCCTGCAGCGTCAGCTGGCTGCTTTTCACATTGAAGGTGTCGGCCGGCTTCTGGAAGTACCAGGAGAAATCGAGAAACCCCCATTGCGGATTGCGATAGTGGGCCGTGACGTTCCCGGAGCGGATCTCCTGGTCCAGGATGTCGTAGTTCGCCTTGGCATCCAGGCTGGTGAACAGCGTCGGGTTGAAGCGGGCCGTGGCGTCCACGCCGGAGAAGTGGCTTGTCTGGCAGCCGGCGCTCTCCACAAAACCGCCGTCCGCCACCAGGCAGCTTCCCTGCACCGTGACTCCGCCGGCTTCAATCGGCACCGTGCGCGAGCTGAGGGCGCCCAGGAACGAATAGCTCTGGGCCAGGCTGAAGGAGGCGATCTCGACGGTGCTGAGATCGGGCTTCTGCTCTCCCGGGTTCGCGGCGGGGGCCGGCAGGTCGTGCCCTTCCACGCTGACGGGCGGCGGCGGATGGGACGATGGGGCGAAGATCTGAGTTCCGGCGGCCATGGGCGAGCCGGGCGTCGCGCCGGGTCGCTTCGCGAACAGCCGCGTGGTCAGGGAGTAGGTGACGGTATTGAGGTTTCCCGAAAGCACGTCTTTCTCGTCGAAGCGGATGATCTCCTCCGGGCTGTCAACCTTCGACTGGTAGAGGTAGAAGATGCGCGGCTCGAAGGTGTGCTTGAACGCGGGAGAGAAGTGATTGTCCGGGGTCAGGAAGACACGCGAGAACTTGGGACCGATCACCTCCAGGGAGCCCTGGACGATCTTGCGGAAGAAGTTGTCCTCCAGCACCTCCTGCCGCCGATCGAGGATTCCGTTCCCTTCCCCTTCGTCCCCCGTTCCCGGAATACCGTCCAGTCCGTTGTCCTCCCCGGGATCCGCGATGCCGTTGGCGTTGGCGTCCTCCGTGACGATGCTCCCGAGCTTCTTAGAGTAATAGGTCCCGCGCAGGCCCACCGAAGGATTGATGTCGAGCCAGGGAGCCATCTTGATCGGCGACGAGAAGGTGGGAAAGAGATCGAAGCGCTGGTAGTTGGTCTCGAACAGGGTCGTCGCCTTCTGGAAGTTGTCCAGGGAGGTCTCGAAAGCGAAGTAGACCGGAGAGTGGCCGAGCCTTTGGCGGCTGCCGCGCCCTTCCACGGAAGGCTCGATCAGGTTGGTCAACGGCTCTTCCACGGTCACGAAGGTCGAGGACGTGAGCGGCGGGACCGGAAAGATCTGCTCGGTAACGTTGAACAGCTGCTTGCGACGCTCCGCGCGGACGTTGAAGTTGTAATTCGACCAGTTGCGGCTCAGATAGACGAAGGAAAGGATGACCGGGCTCGTCGAGGCCCTGAAATCACGCTGGAAATCGAGGGGATAATCGAAGTCGCTCAGCGCGTTCAGACTCGCCACCAGGCGGAAGTCGCTGGGGAGATCCTGGCGATGGTTCAGGTTGAAGGAATAGCGGTTTCGGTCCACCACCTGATCGTGGATGTAGGCCCCGGTGAACTGTCCCTTCCCGCCGGCGTTGGGAACGTAACGGTACTCCAGCCCCTCCCCCACTCCCGCCTTGGCGTAGTAGTCGAGGAAGAAGGTGGCGTCCATGTTCCGACGGATGGCCCAGTAGAAGGCGTTCGAGAATACAAAGCCGCGAGTGTGCGAGTAGCCGAACTCGGGAAACAGGAGCCCGGTCGCCCGGTCCTCCTTGATCGGCCAGACGAGGTACGGCGAATAGAAGATGGGGACATGCTCCGCCTTGAACGACACATGGTGCAGATAGGCATAGTTGTCGATGTGAATGGTCCCACGCGCCACCTTGAAGGACCAGTAGGGCACCGGCTGGGTGCAGGTGGTGAAGGTCGCGTCCACGATGACGTAGCGCTCCTGGTCGATCTTGCGGACCTCCGCCGCCTCGAAGTAGAAGGACGGCTCGGCATAGCCCCGCGCCCCGTAGAAGGCCCCCGTCTCGGTGCCCAGGTTGTACTCCACTCTTTCCGCTGTGAGGCGGGTCGGCCCGCTGTCGAGGATCACAGTCCCCTCGGCAAAGGCGTCCTTGGTGGAAGGAACGTAGCGGACGTTGTCGGCCTGCAGCCGCAGGTCTCCGTAGTGAATGTCGACGTAACCCTTCAGGAGGAGCTCGTCCTTCCCGAAGACCGAGCCGGCGCCGGCGGTCAGCTCGAGCTTCTTGTCCCCTTCCCCGGGAACCGTGAATTGCTTCCTCTCCGAGCCTGCAGCCGGGGCCGTTTCCTGGGCGGCGAGCCCGCGCGGGAAGATCGCCGCGACCGTCAGGGCGATGCCGCAGGAGAGGCAGAGAACGAGCCGGCGCGACGCGATCACTGCAGCGCACGAGGCGGAAGAGGATCTTCGCCTCACGAAAAAGTCATCCCGGCGTAGCCGACGACGGAAGCCAGGTCCCCGCTCACGCTTCCCGAGTGATCGTAGCTGACCAGCCGGCCCGCGCATGCCCCCAGCCGGCGCGCCGCGAGAATACCCGCCAGGACGGGAGCGTAGCCGCACATCGAAATCCTCTCGGCGGCGACCACTCTCTCCAGCGCCTGATCGTCCATCGCCTCCAGCGCCGCAATGGCAAGCGCATCCTTGCGCTGCGCCGCCTCGGCCGGCTCGTAATGTGTCATGTCGCTGCTGAGGATCAGGAGCACCTCCTCCCCGGACACCTTGACGGCATCGGCGAGGGCTTCGGCGAGCGGCGCGAGAACCTCCCGGCGGGAGGTCCCGATCACGAGAGGCGTGATCCGAAGCCCGGCCGTGCACGCCGCCAGGAAGGGAAGCTGGACCTCGAGGCAATGCTCCGCCGCGTGGGCCGCTTGATCGGGACGAATCTCCGGAATCCGCTCATGGAGCTCTCTCCCCATTGCCTCGTCCATGGAAATCTCGCCGCCGGGAATCCTCCAGGCTCCCCCGTCCCAAAGAGAGAGAGCCGGACCCCTGCCGGTATGGTTGGGTCCCAGCAGAACGACCCGGGACGGGATCCGCAACGCGGCGTAGACGCGGCCGGCGACGCCTCCCGAATAGACGTAGCCGGCATGCGGGACCATGGCCGCGACGGCCGGCGCAACTCCTTCCGGAGGAGAAGAAGCCAGCAGGCTTCCCACAACTCTGGCGAGTGTTTCTGGCTCGCCCGGATAGAACCGGCCGGCCACCGCGGGAGGGCGGATCAAGGACGACTCCGCAGCAACGGTGCGACGCGCGAAAACCGCGGCGGATTATAACCCACTGGCCGCGGGCGGCCGGGAAAAGAGGGCTTCTATCCTATGGTAGAATCAGGGTTTCGCGAATCAGCCAGGCTCGATTCATCACGTCGATCCTCTCCTGGAAAGAACTTCTTTGCGCATCGCACTGGCCCAGATTGCTCCCCAGCTCGGCAACGTCGAGGCCAATTTACGCCTGCACGGAAAGAATGTCCGGCAGGCGGTCCGCGACGGAGCCGATCTCCTGGTTTTTCCCGAGCTGTCGCTTACCGGCTACCTCCTCCAGGATCTGGTTCCGGAGGTGGCTGTTCGGATTGACGATTCGCCCATCGTCGATCAACTTCTGCGCTGGTCCCGCGGGCTGGACCTGGTGGTGGGACTCGTCGAGGAATCTGAAGACCACCGCTTCTACAATGCAGCCCTGTATCTGTCGCGCGGCAAGATCGTCCATCGCCATCGCAAGGTCTATCTGCCCACCTACGGGATGTTCGATGAAGGGCGCGAGTTCGCCGCCGGCGAGAGCTTCAGCGCCTTCGCCACGCGCTTCGGGCGCTTCGGCATCCTGATTTGCGAGGACGCCTGGCACCCTTCCGCCTCCTACCTTCTCGCCCGTGACGGGGCCGATGTCCTTCTGATTGTCTCGAGCGGCCCCAGCCGGGGCGTCGACTCCGGGCGCGAGCTGGCCAGCCTCTCCTCCTGGCAGGACCTGAGCCGGGTCACCGCCCAGTTCCAGACGGTCTATGTCGCCTATGTCAATCGCGTCGGCGTGGAAGAAGGCATGCACTTCAGCGGCGGCTCGCTCCTCGTGGATCCTTCGGGGAAAATCACCTCGCGGGCCGCGGCGCTTAAGGAGACGATCGTCCATGGCACCCTCTCCCGAGAGGCGCTTCGGCGCGCCCGCACCCGCTACCCCTTGCTGCGCGACGAGAAGCCCGACCTGGTGCTCAAGGCGCTGGCGCGCCTGGGTGGATGGAGCCTGCAGGAAACCCCCGCCGCGGCGCCGCCGCGAGAGCCCATCCCGACGCGTCCGCTGGCGCGGGGCCGCCTCGGATGAGGATCCTGCTCGCCTACCGCTGCCAGTACGGGGGACGCAACGATTTCTACACCCGCCAGATGCCGGTGGGTCTCGGCACCATCAACGGAGTCCTGCGCCGCGCCGGATATGACGCCCGCCTGGCCAACTTCAGCCGCTTCACGTGGGACCAGGTCCGCCGCACCTTGCGCGAGTTCGCGCCACGTATCGTGGGCATCTCCCTGTTCACGTTCAACCGCGGGGCGGCTTTGAAGCTGGCGCGGGTCGCCCGCGAGGTGGATCCGAACGTGGCGATCGTCGTGGGAGGACCGCATGCCACGCACCTCGCAGAGCAGGTTCTCACCCGGCATCGTGCCGTCGATTTCGTGGTGGTGGGCGAGGGAGAGGAAACCCTGGCGGAGCTGGCGCGCACCCTGCAGGCGAACGACGATCCGGCCTCCATCGCTGGACTGGTCCTACGCGGACCCGACGGTGCGCTGCGGCGCACTGCGGCACGCCCGGCCATCGCCGATCTCGACTCTCTGCCCCATCCTTCCGACCACTACGAAAGCATGGGGGTGGACCGCTTCGCCCAGTTCGAGTTCCTGATCACTTCGCGGGGATGCCCGGCGCGCTGCACCTTCTGCTCCACCCCGGAATTCTGGGGAACACGACTGCGCTACCGGAGTCCGGCGCACGTGCTGGAGGAGATTCGCTCCCTCCAGGAACGCTTCGGGCACGTGACGCTGTCGTTTCGCGACGACACTTTCACGGTCGACAAGCAGCGCACGCTGGAAATCTGCCGCCGCATCCTCGACTCAGGCCTGCACCTGCTGTGGGACTGCCAGTCGCGAGTCAACGCGGTCGACGAGGAGCGTCTCATCTGGATGCGCCGCGCAGGGTGCCAGCACATCCAGTACGGCGTGGAATCGGGCTCGCGCTCGATCCTGCAAAAGCTCAACAAGGGAATCCAGCTGGAGCAGGTGGAGAAGGCGTGCGAGCTGACCCGCAAGGTGGGTATGGAGCTGTCGCTGTATCTCATCACCGGCGTGCATGGGGAGACCCGTGCCGATGTGCGCGACACGCTGCGTCTGATCCGGAAAGCGCGCCCCCACGACGGCATCGTCTCGCCGCTCGTGGTCTACCCGGGCACCGCCCTGTACGAGGAGGCCAAGCAGCTGCAGGGAGTCGACGACGAGGTGTGGGAGACGAGCCGGCAGGAAGGGCTGCTGGTGCGCGACGATCCCGACAGCGTGCAGGCCTACCGCCGGGTGGATGCCGCCTTGAAGGAATCGGCCCTCTCCAACCGCTATACCCTGGAGGAGCTGGACGCGCACCGGCGGATCGTTGGACCCGCCGTCGCTCCTTGGCTCACCTACGGAGAAGCGCTCGAGGCGGCGGGGCGCCGCGAGTCTGCGGAGGAGATCTACCGCAATATCCTGGAGTTTCGTCCCGACAGCCTTTGGGGCCACCTCCGCCTCGGCAACCTGAAGGAAGCCAGCGGAGATCTCTCGGAGGCCGAAAGGCATTACCGGCAGGCCGTGGGCTCAGTCCCGCGCCTGCACCTGGCCCATTCACTGCTGGGCTCGGCCCTCCGCAAGATGGGAAGGCAAAGCGATGCGATGCGTGAGTTCCGCTGCGCCCTGGAGCTCTATCCGCAGGACCGGGTGGCGAAACGCGGTCTGTCTCTGCTCGGTCAGATCGGATCGGCGGGATCGCAGGGGTGGGTATCCTACCGGCGCAAACCCAGCTCCGCACTGACCGCCGGCACCTGGCCCTCCTTCCTGCACCACCCGATTCCCGACGGACAGCCCAAGCCTCCGGGGCCCGGATCGGACCGGAGATGAAGCGCGGTCCGAGGCCGCTGGTCCTGATCGCGGCGGAAAGCGATCGGGGCGCGCGGCTGGATCGCTTCCTGCGCACCCGCAGCGGCGTGCTATCGCGCATGAGGGCGCGCGACCTCCTGGCGGAAGGGGCGGTCACCCTCAACGGAAAACGGGTCAAGATCGCCTCCCGTCCCTTGAGCCCCGGCGACCGGGTGGAGGTGCACGTGCCCGCCTCGGCCACCGCTTCCGTCCCCGCCGGGTTGCCACCCTATCGGGTCGTATATGAGGACTCCGCCGTTCTGGTCGTCGACAAGGCACCGGGAGTTTTCGTCCAGCCGACTCCGCAGGGGGATCGAGGAACGCTCGTCGATCTGCTGCGTCGCTATTTACGCCAGCGCCATCCCGCCGCCCGCTCTCCTTATCTGGGGCTGCTGCATCGCATCGATCGCGATACCTCGGGGCTTCTCCTGTTCTCGCGCCGCGGCGAGGCCAACCGGGTGCTTGCGGAGCAGTTCCGGTCCCATTCGCTGGCGCGCGAGTATCTCGCCCTGGTCCAGGGCCGCTTTATGGAAGACTCCGGGACCATTGCCGATTCACTCACGCGTTCCGCCCCCTCCGCCCGCCGTGGCACTTCGCGCCGGGGCGCCGGCAAGCGCGCGGTGACGCACTACCGCGTGCTGGAGCGCTTTGCGGAAGCGACGCTCCTCTCGGTGAGGCTCGAAACCGGCCGGACCCATCAAATCCGCATCCATTTCGCGGGGAGGGGACATCCCATCGTCGGGGATCGGGTCTACGGAAGGCGGGATGCCCGCCACGGCAGCGGCCTCCTGAATCGGTTCCCCCGCCAGGCCCTGCATGCCGGCCTGCTCGGATTCACCCACCCGATCAACGGCGAGTGGATGCGCTTCGAGGTCCCGCTGCCGGAGGATTTCACCGGGTTGCTGCAGGCCCTGCGCGCCGCCCCGCCTTGATCGGAGCGGAGTGCGCCCGCTGCTGGCCCGTCGTATACTGATACTGATTGTGCGCGGCGCGCTGCGGCGTCGCGGCATTCCGGAGGTGAGAGCGATCGATGAAAAGTCATCTTCCCAGGCTCACGCACCCGCTCGTACGCGAGGGAGGCTCGCTGCGCCGTGCCACGTGGGACGAGGCTCTGGACCGGGCGGCCACCGGTTTCCAGGCCACGGTCACGCAGCACGGCGGCGGCAGCTTCGGGCTGTTCAGCTGCTCGAAATCGACCAACGAGCTGAACTACCTGGCCCAGAAGTTCGCACGGGCGGTGCTGCAGAGCAACAACATCGACAGCTGCAACCGTACGTGACACGCCCCCAGCGTCGTCGGTCTGGCGACGGTCTTCGGGGCGGGCGGCGGCACCAGCTCGTATCGTGAGGCGGAGGAAGCGGATCTGATCCTCCTGTGGGGATCGAACGCCCGCGAGACGCATCCCATCTTCTTCCATCACGTCCTGAAGGGAATCCACCGTGGCGCGCGCCTCTACGTCATCGACCCGCGGCGCACCACCTCGGCGGCCTGGGCGCACGGCCATCTGGCGCTGGAGGTCGGCTCCGACATCGCCCTGGCCAACGCCATGGCCCGCGAGATCCTGGCCGCGGGGCTGGAGAACAAGGAATTCATCGCCCATGCCACCACCGGCTTCGCGGAATTCCGCGCCGCCGTCGAGCCCTATACGCTGCAGGAAGGCGAGCGGATTACAGGGGTCCCCGCCTCGCTGATCCGCCAGCTGGCGCACGAATACGCCCGCGCCGGCAAGGCACAGCTGTGCTGGACGCTCGGCATCACCGAGCATCACAACGCCGTGGACAATGTCGTGGCGCTCATCAACCTGGCCCTCCTGACGGGACATATCGGACGCTACGGCTCCGGGGTGAACCCCCTGCGCGGCCAGAACAACGTGCAGGGCGGCGGCGACATGGGGGCGCTGCCGAACAAGCTTCCCGGGTTCCAGGATGTCGAGGACGACGCGGCGCGCGGCAAGTTCGAAAAGGCCTGGGGTGTGCCCATCCCGCCAAGGCGTGGCTGGCACCTGACCGACATGTTCAATGCCATGGAGCGGGGGGACCTGCACAGCCTGTACGTCATCGGCGAGAACCCCGCCCAATCGGAGGCCGACGCGACCAGGACGCGCCATCTCCTGGAGCGGCTGGATCACCTGGTGGTGCAGGATCTCGTGCTGACGCGCACCGCCGAGATGGCGCACGTGGTGCTGCCGGCGGCGGCCACCTGGTGCGAAGGGGAAGGGACGGTGACCAACAGCGAGCGGCGCGTACAGCGGGTCCGCAAGGCGATGGAGCCTCCGGGCGAGGCGCGTGACGAGCTGGAGATCCTCGCCGATCTGGCGAACCGCCTCGGCCATCCCTGGCCGCGCCCGTCGGCGCGCCAGGTGTGGGATGAGCTGCGGTCGCTGTCGCCGATGCACGCCGGCATGTCCTACGAGAGGCTGGAGGCGCTGGGCGGCATCCAGTGGCCCTGTCCAGACGAAAGCCACCCGGGAACCCCGTTCCTTCATGGCCGGCTCTGGGAGAATCCGGTGCGCGGTCCTTTGGCCCCCTTCAGCGCTGTGGCCTTCGAGCCGCCGGTGGACGAGATCACGGAGGAGTTTCCCATACGCCTGACCACGGGGAGGCGGCTCGATTCCTTCAACACCGGAGTCCAGACCCGCGCCTTCGCGTCGCCCCTGCGGACCGCGGAGACGCTGGATCTTTCTCCTCTCGACGGGGCGCGCTACGGCGTGACCGAAGGCGAAGTGGTGCGCGCCTCCTCGCGCCGCGGCTCGGTGCTCGTTCCGGTGCGCTTCGATCCCGGCCTGCGTCCGGGCCTGGCCTTCATGACGCTGCACTTCCCCGATCAGGTCGAGACCAACATGCTGACGATCGAAGCGAGCGATCCCAAGTCGGGGACCTCCGAGTTCAAGGCGAGCGCCATCCGCATCGATCGGCTCCCATCTGCGGCTGCCGGAGGGGAAGGGAGCCGATGGACCTGAAGCTGAGCCGCGCCGAGGAGACCCCGGCCGAGCGCGAAGCGATCGACATGCTGCTGGGATCTCCCGCCGGCGCCGCGGCCGGGCGGGACCTTCTCCTTCCCTGCCTGCTGTCGGTCCAGGGTCGCATCGGCTGGGTGAGCGAAGGGGCGCTCAACTACACCTGCAAGCGCCTCGATGTCGCGCCCGCGGAGGCCTTCGGCGTCGCCAGCTTCTACCGCATGATCGCCCTTTCTCCCCGCCCCCCCGTGATGGCCTATGTATGCGAAGACCTGAGCTGTCGGCTGCAGGGATCGGATTCGATCTGCCGGGAGCTGGAGCGCCGGCTGGGCCCTCCCGCCCCGCACCATGGCGAAGGGAGCTTCCTGTGGCAGCGCAGTGCCTGCCTGGGACAGTGCGACCGGGCGCCCGCGGCCCTGGTGGCCCACTCGGGACCCGTGCCGCACACCGCCGCGCTTCCCCAGGCTTCCCTTTCCACGCTGATGGCCTCGATCTCGGGGCGCTCGCTGTCGCCCTCTCCCGGCGGAGAACCCAGGATTCCGCAGTTCGGCAAGCCGGGCCTCCGGCTCCTGCGGCGCGCCGGCCGCATCGATCCGGGCAGCCTGGAGGCCTATCGCGCCCAAGGAGGCGGCCAGGCACTGGCGCGCGCCCTGGAGCTGGGACCGGCGGGAGTCATCGCGGAAGTGGAAGCCTCGCGGCTCCTCGGACGTGGCGGAGCCGCCTTCCCCACCTCGCGCAAGTGGGAAGCTGTGGCGCGCTCCAGCGTCCATCCCCGCTACCTGGTGTGCAATGCCGACGAATCGGAGCCGGGGACCTTCAAGGATCGAGTTCTCCTCGAAGAGGATCCCTTTGCCTTGGTCGAAGGCGCGGTCATTGCCGCCTTCGCGACCGGCTGCGAGCGTGGCTACGTCTACGTCCGCGGCGAGTATCCGCGGGCCGCCGAGAGATTGGAGCAGGCCTGCGCGGAGGCCCACGCCGCCGGAATGCTGGGCCCGCGCATCCTCGGGCAGGAATTCTCCTTCGATCTGGAGGTGCGGAGAGGCGCGGGGGCCTACATCTGCGGCGAGGAGACCGCCCTGTTCAACTCGATCGAAGGATTCCGGGGAGAGCCCCGGAGCAAGCCTCCTTTTCCGGTCACCGCCGGCCTGTTCGGCAAGCCGACCGTGATCAACAACGTGGAGACTCTCGCCTGCATTCCGGAGATCGTGCGGGAAGGCGGGGCCGCCTTCGCCGCCGTCGGCACGCGCGATTCCGCCGGAACGCGCCTGTTCTGTCTCTCGGGCAACATCCAGCGCCCCGGCATCTACGAGGTCCCTATGGGGACGCCGCTGCGCTCCCTGCTGGAGGAGGCCGGAGGGCCGCCGCCGGGACGAAAGATTCGCGCCGTTCTGCTGGGCGGGGCAGCAGGCACTTTCCTGGGCCCCGGCGATCTGGACCTGCCGCTATCCTTCGAAGCGACGCGCGCCGCCGGCGCGACGCTCGGGTCCGGAGCGGTGATCATTTTCGACGACCGCGCCGATCTGCGCGACTCGCTGCTGCGCCTCGCCGCCTTCTTCCGCGAGGAGTCGTGCGGCCAGTGCGTCCCCTGCCGCGTCGGCACCGTGCGCCAGGAGGAGGTCCTCAAGCGCTGGCTGGAGGAGCCGCGCGGCGATGCCGCGGCGCGGGAGCTCCTGCTGAGAGAGATCGCCCAGGCGATGCGCGATGCGTCGATCTGCGGCCTCGGACAGACGGCCGCGGCCGCCGTCCAATCGGCCCTTCTCAAGCTGGATTTGGTCCGGGACAGCGGATGATGAGCGACAAGCCGGGCACGACCGTGGAGTTCACCCTCAACAACGAGCGGCGCTCCGTGCCGGCCGGCTCGACGCTTCTCGAGGCCTGCCGGGCCGCGGGCGTGCCGGTTCCGACCCTCTGCTTCCTGGATGGGATGACTCCGGCCAATGCCTGCCGGATTTGTGTCGTCGAAGTGGAAGGGGCGCGCGCCCTCGCGCCGGCCTGCTCGCGCCAGGTCGAGGCGGGAATGGTGGTGCGCACCGAGAGCGAGCGCGTGGCTCTGGCGCGCCGGCTGGTGATGGAGTTCCTGGCCTCCTCGGTGGACCTCACCTGCGCTCCCGAGGCCGCCGCCTACGCGCGGCAGTTCGGCGCCGATCCGGAGCGCTACGCCCGCTCCGGCGCGCCTCCCGAGACCGTGGCCCAGCCGGTGAAGGTGGACAACGATCTCTACGTGCGCGACCTGTCGCGCTGCATCCTCTGCTACCGCTGCGTCGACGCCTGCGGTGAGGAGGCGCAGAACACCTTCGCCATCGCCGTCGCCGGGCGGGGGTTCGACGCCCGCATCGCCACCGAGTTCGACCACTCCCTGCCCGATTCAGCCTGCGTCTTCTGCGGCAACTGCATCGGCGTCTGCCCCACCGGGGCCCTCATGTTCAAGAGCGAGCACGATCTGCGCCGCGAAGGGACGTGGGATGAGGCGCGGCAGACGCACACCGAGACGATCTGTCCTTACTGCGGCGTGGGGTGCGCGCTGACCTTGCACGTCCAGGAGAACCGCATCGTGAAGGTCTCCTCCCCTCGCGACCATTCCGTCACCCAGGGACACCTCTGCATCAAGGGTCGCTTCGGCTGGCAGTTCGTCCAGGATCCGCCGAAACCCAGCGAATAATTCAAAGAGCGCGCACCGGGTTCGTGAGCGTGCCGATCCCTTCGAGAATGATCTCGACGGTGTCGCCGGCAGCGAGAGGTCCGATTCCGGAAGGAGTGCCCGTCGCGATCAGATCGCCGGGCTCGAGCGTCATGATGCGGGAGATGTAAGCCACCAGGAAGGCGGGCGGAAAGATCAGCTCGCGGGTGGAGGAGCGCTGCCGCAGCGCTCCGTTCACCTTCGCCTCGATCACCAGATCGGAGGGATCGACGTCGGTCTCGATCCAGGGCCCGATCGGCGCGAAGGTGTCGAACCCCTTGGCCCGCGTGAACTGGACGTCCCGGTCCTGCAGATCCCGCGCCGTGACGTCGTTGAAGCAGGTGTAGCCGGCGATTGCCTCGCCCGCGAGAGCAACCGCCAGGTTCCTGGCTCTCCTGCCGATGACGATCGCCAGCTCCGCTTCATGATCGACCCGGCCCGCTCCCGCCGGGAGCACGATGGCGTCCCCGGGTCCGATCATCGCCGAGGGAGGCTTGAGGAAGAGGAGAGGCTCAGTGGGCAGCGGCTTGCGCCGCTCGAGAGCATGATCGCGGTAGTTGAGGCCGACGCCGATGATCTTCCCCGGACGGCAGGGAGCCAGCAGTTTCGCTCCGGAGATCTCCACCGGGGCACCTTCCTCCCCGCCCTCCGGAGCGTCCCACTCCACGGGATGGAGCAGGTTTCCGTCCAGCCTCCCCGTGATCTCCTTCCCATCGACCCGATAACGCGCGAGGCGCATGACGGCTCTCCGGCGCAATCCTTCCTGTCCGATGGGTCAGGATCGCGCGGAGGCATTGTAGCAGGACGGCTGCGCCGGGAGGCGCGCGTACGAATGCTGCGCCCTCGCGCCGATGCATTGGCAGCGCGGCGCGATCGTCAGCCGGAGGTTTCGCGCGTAAAAATCAGGTAGGTGGATCCGGAGGAGCCGAACAGACCCGAGGCACGCGCCGGGACGACCCCCGCCAGGCGATACCCCTTGAGAAGCCACTGTCGCACCAGATCCTCGAGATGCTGGGGCCCCTCTCCTTCAAGCCGCCGATCGTCCAGCTTGACGACTCTCAGGTCGGGCTTGTTCCGCTTGGCGGCAGCCGCGGCGGCCGAGAGGGCAGGTGCGTCCGCCGCGGTGGGCAAGGGGGGCGGCCCTTGAGGGACCCCGGCGGCGCCCGCCGGCCGGGTCGGACGCGGAATCGGGGGCTTGGTCGCGGTATTGGGCTTGGCCGCCACGGCGACGGCTGGAGCTTCTGGGACCGCAGCAGGCCTGCGGACAGAGGCCGAGGGTGGAACCTCGGCTTTCGTCTGAAACTCAATGGCCTGGATCGGCTCGTCGGTCGCCAGCTCGACGGTATTCGGGACGATGGGAATGGGAGAGTCGTCCACCTCGGCCACCTGGCCCGCGGGCTCGCCGCCCGGGAGCTCGGCCAGATTGAGCATGACGGTCTGCGACCCAACTTCCAGGGTCGGTGCCGCCGGCACCGTGTCAATCTTCGGCGGCACGGGCTTCGTGGATGCGGGCTTCTCGGCCGCGCGAGCGGCAGGTAGGGGTTTGGCTATGGGGCGCGCCACGACGGGCGTCTCGTCAGCGATTTCAATTTCGAGAGCCGGTGCGATTTCGACCGGCGCATCGCTCGGAGGGGTCGCGGGCAGCGCCTCGGCGCGACGCGCGCCCTCGAGCGGCGCGTGCGTGGCGGGCGTCTCGGAAGCACGCGGCGCGGGACGTGGCGGCGCTGGCGCCGGTAACTTCGCAGGGGCCACCACGCCGAGCACCCGGAAGGCGAAGAAGAGCTGGTAGACCCTCAGTGTCGTAAGCCCCGATTCGAGCGCCGCCTGCTCCATCGTAACCGGCCGCGACTCCAGGAGCCGAAGCAGCCTTTCCTCCTCCTCCCCCAGGGACACTTCTTTCAGGATGCTGCGAGGATCGCCTGCCAGCTGGTACGGGATGCGGATCTCCCCGGCTCCCTTGCGCAGCACCGACCACTTCTGCACCATCTTCAGGCCGGACAGGAAAACCTCGGGCGTGGACAGGCGCAGCGTGATCGCTTCGTCGGAAGGGAAAGGTCCTGCCTCGAACACGAATTTCCCCTCGGTCCAGGAAAATAGCGAAAAGAGGATTTCCTTGACCTGTTCGCGAACCCACTTCGGAAGTTCGGACGCCGGCAGGAATCCTTGCTCCACCAGCGCCGTCCCGAGCCTCTTTCCAGGCTTCAGGCTCTTGGAAGCCTCGTCCAGCTGCTCGCGGTTGATGATCCCGCGCATGAGAAGGAGTTCACCGAGACGATCATCCGGATCGGTGGAGGAGGCGAAGACGATCTTGCCTTCCTGCAGGTAGACCGATTTGGAAGGGGTCGTTGCGCTGAGACGCAGGACGCCGGTCTCGTGACGCAGGCTCAAATCGGCCAGGACCTCGCAGAACGAAGAGGCGGCCAGGTCTCCTTCTTTGGGCATCAAAGCCAAGCTGTTCCCCCGGCATGAGTTGCTCGAGGCATTACCGCCCCGGAGGAATATAGGCGGCGCGCGCACGAAGTCAACGAACGCCGCGTCGGAAGCTTGACGCATCCCATGCGCGCCGATAGAGTTGCTGGCGATTCCACTCACGCCACAGGACTTCTCCCGGAATCCCCTGCGGGATACAGTGAGGTAACACCGCCCATGAAGCCATTGCGCATCGCCATCCTGGGTGCCGGCCCCATCGGGATAGAAGCGGCCCTCTATGCCCAGGAGCTCGGCCACGACGTTTTCGTCCTGGAGAAGGGTCGGATCGGGGAGAACCTGTCCCGCTGGGGGCACGTCACGCTCTTTTCCCCTTTCGAGATGAATCGCACGGCGCTGGGGCTCGCGGCCCTCGGAGCCGGCGGGATGGATGACCTTCCCTCCGGCGAGGAGGCCTTGAGCGGATTCGAGCACCTGCGGCGTTACCTTCTGCCCCTCGCGCGGCTGCCGCGCCTGGCGAACCTTATTTTCGAGGACCATCGGGTCGTGACGGTGGGCAAGGAAGGACTCCTCAAGGGAGAGAAGATTGCCGACGCCGACCGGCTGGAAGCCCCTTTCCGCATCCTGGTGGAGACTGCCGCGGGCGAAAAAATCTTTCACGCCGATCGCGTCATCGATGCCACCGGAACCTACGGCAATCCCCGTCACATGGGCGCCGGCGGGATCCCGGCGCCCGGCGAGCGGGCTGCTGCGGAAATCATCTCCTACGATCTGGACGATCCCCTCGAGCGGGATCGCGGCCGCTACGCCGGCCGGCGCACCCTTCTGGTGGGCGGCGGACTTTCGGCCGCCACCTCGGCCCTCGCCTGGCGCACTCTGGCAAGTGACGATCCTTCGACGAGCCTCCTCTGGGTCACCCGCACGGAGGCCGAGCTTCCCTATGCACCGATTCCCGGCGACCCTCTGCGGAGACGGGCCGCCTTGGTCGAGGAAGCCAACCGGATTGCCGCGGCGCGGACGGGCGGAATCCGCCATCTGCCGCATCGCCGGGTCGACTCCCTCCGGCGCGACAACGGCAGCTGGCGCGTGCGCGTGCTGGGGCCCGCGGGGAGCGAAGAGCTTCGAGTCGATCGGATTCTGGCGAATGTCGGCTATCGCCCCGACGAGTCCCTCTACTCGGAGCTCCAGATCCATTCCTGCTACGCCTCGTCGGGCCCGATGAAGCTGGCCGCGGCCCTGCTCGAATCGGCGGCCGGTTCCGACTGCCTCTCCCAGCCGGCGACGGAGTCGGAGACACTGCAGAATCCGGAGCCGGGATTCTTCATCCTCGGCGCGAAGAGCTACGGTCGCAACTCCGCCTTCCTGCTGCGCAACGGGTTCGATCAGATCCGGGGAGCCTTCCAGCTGATCGAGGAGAGACCCGACCTCGATCTCTACGCAGTCCGCCCGGGCTCGGCCGCGTGAGCTGCCCGGATCCCGGCTTCCCGCAGGTCCCCTTCCTGGGCCTGGACACCCTCTGGTTCCAGGTCGCGGGGACGGTGTGCAACCTGCGCTGCACTCACTGCTTCATCTCCTGCGCGCCCGACAATCACTCGCACGGCATGCTCGATCTTCCCACCGTGCTGCGCGCTCTTGACGAAGCCGTGGAGCTCGGCGTCCAGGAGTACTACTTCACCGGCGGCGAGCCGTTCATGAATCGCGAGCTGTTCGCCATCCTGGAGGCGACGCTGAGAGCGGGGCCGGCGACCGTCCTGACCAACGGTCTGCTGCTCGACCCGCGGCGCTGCGCCCGGCTGAAGCGGCTGGACGAGGGCTCCGAGTATTCTCTGGATCTGCGCATCAGCCTCGATGGCTGGGGTCCGGAAGATCACGACCGCATCCGCGGGCCGCGGGCCTTCGACCGGGCGGTCGCGGGGATGCGCAACCTTTGGAATGCCGGGCTGAACCCGGTGGTGACGGTGACCGAGCTGGCCGAAGGAGTTGCCGGCGCCGAAGGACGCGAGCGCTTCCTCGATCGGCTGCGCTCGTTCGGCTTGACCCGACCCCGCCTCAAGATTTTGTCGCTGTTTCGCCTGGGCGCGGAGCAGCGCCGCGGACGGGGCTATCTTCCCTCGGAGCGGCTCACCTCCGGTGATGTCATCGACCCCGAAAGGCTGCAATGCTCCAGCGGCCGGATGGTCACCAGCCGGGGCGTCTACGTCTGTCCCATCCTGATCGATTTCGAGGGCGCCAGGCTGGGATCCACGCTGCGCGACTCCCTGCGGCCTTTCTCCCTCGCCTACCCGGCCTGCCACACCTGCCATGTGCAGGGCGTCACCTGCCGGACCTGAGGCGCGATGACCTCCGATCGGATCGCCGTGTTCGGCGGGGTCTACAGCAACTATCTGGCGCTGGACGCTGTCTGCCGCGATGCCCGCCGGCGGGGCGCCCACACCCTTTACTGCCTGGGCGATCTCGGATCGTTCGGCCCCCACCCCGAGCGCGTTTTCCCGCTGCTCGACAGCCACCGCGTGGTCACGATCCAGGGAAACTACGAAGTGTCGCTGGCTGCGCGGCGCGACGATTGCCAGTGCGGCTACACCGATCCGCGCGACAACCGCTTCGCCCGGCTCGCCTACGAATACACGGCGGAGAAAACTCCGGAAGCGGCGAAGGACTGGATGGGATCGCTCCCCGCCGCCCTCCGGAAGGATTTCGGACACCGCTCGCTTCTGATGGCGCACGGCTCGCCGCGCAAGGTGAACGAGTTCCTGTGGCGATCGACCTCTCCGGCTCCCTTTCTCCGCAGGCTGCTGGATGAGGCCCGCACCGAGGTCCTCCTGGTGACCCACACCGGCCTGCCCTGGCACCGCCGGCTGCCCGACGGGCGACACGTGGTAAACGTCGGAGTCATCGGCCGCCCCGCCAACAATGGGCGGACGGAGGTGGTCTATGCGCTGCTCACCGAAGGGGAGGAGCTGGACGTGGAATGGTCCTGGGTGGCCTATGACCACCGGCGCCTGGCGCGTGAGATGGAAGAGGAGCGGATTCCGAAAGAGTTCGTGGAGACGATCCTGACGGGATGGTGGACCACCTGCCTGGAGATCCTGCCGGCCAAGGAGCGCGCCGAAGGGCGCTTCTGAGCCGGGCGGCTACTTGGCGCGCTCCAGGTACTTCCCATCCGCCGTGTCCACGCGGATCACCTCGCCCTCGGAGATGAACTGCGGCACCTGGACCACCAGCCCGGTCTCCAGCGTCGCCGGCTTTCCCGAGTTGGTGGCGGTCGCCCCCTTGAGGCCGGGATCGGTGGCCACCACCTTGAGATCCACCGTCAGGGGCATCTCGATGCCGACCGGGTTGCCGTCGTTGAATTCCATCTGGATCCGGGTGTTGGGAATCAGGTAGAAGACGTTGTCTCCCAGCGCGTCGTCCCCGAGAGCGAATTGTTCGTAGCTCTCGGTGTTCATGAAATGATAGCCGTCGTTGTCCTTGTAGAGGAACTCGACTTCGTGCTGCTCGAGGCTGGCACGCTCGACACGGTCCTCGGAGCGGAACCGGTACTCGAGGCTGTTGCCGGTCTTCAGGTTCCGCAGCTTCACCTGAACCATGCCGCGCCAGTTGCCGGGCGTGATGTGTTGCACCTTCATGACGCGGCACAGATTCCCTTCGTGCAGGATGGCCATGCCGGTGCGCAGTTGAGTCGCGGGGATCATTCGGTCCCACCTCCCAGTCGATCGATGTCGTTGAAATACTTATTATAGCGGCGCCTGGAAGGCGGGCGCAACGACGACGTTGACAGCGGCCGCGCGCGGGTCCTAGACTCCCGATCCCGTGAGAGAAGACCCTCAGGAAGACGCCGTCTTGTCCCGGCTCTCCATCCAGCCGGAGCTCACCGAGGCCCTGCTGGTCGATTTCATCCGCCGCGAGGTGCGGCGCACCGGGCTGCGGCGGGCGGTGGTGGGCGTCTCGGGCGGCCTCGATTCCGCCGTGGTCCTGGTCCTTGCCGCCCGGGCCCTGGGCGCGGCCTCGGTCCTGGCGGTCCTTCTCCCGTACCGCACGAGCGCCGCTTCGAGCGAGCGCGACGGGCTCGCGCTCCTGCGGGGATTGAAGGTCCCGCACCTCCGGGTCGACATCTCTCCGATGGTCGACGGCTATTTCCGCCGCCTTCCCCGCGCCGATCGGCAGCGGCGCGGCAACAAGATGGCGCGCGAGCGCATGGCGATCCTGTACGACCTCTCGGCGCAGTGGAAGGGGCTGGTCCTGGGGACCTCCAACAAGAGCGAGATGCTCCTCGGCTACGGCACCATCCACGGCGATCTCGCCTGTGCCTTGCATCCCATCGGCGATCTCTACAAGACCCAGGTCCGCCGGCTCGCCCGGCATCTGGGGGTGCCCGCCAGGATTCTCCGGAAGGCGCCCAGCGCCGACCTCTACCCGGGCCAGACCGACGAGAGCGAGCTGGGCTACTCCTATGCCCGGGTCGATCGCCTGCTGCACTTCCTCGTCGACGTGCGGGGGGGAAAGCGAGAGGCGATCGCGGCCGGCTTTCCCCCAAAGATGATCGATCGCGTCCTCGAGCAGATCCGGCGCTCGCAGTACAAGCGCCGCATGCCGCTGATCGCCAAGGTCTCGGATCGCACCATCGGCGTCGATTTCCGCTACCCGAGGGACTGGGGGAACTGAAACGGTGAGCGCCGGGCGCCGCGGAACCCTTTTCGTCGTCGCCACCCCCATCGGCAACCTGGAGGACCTGTCGTTCCGGGCCGTGCGGGTCCTGCGCGAAGTCTCGCGCGTCGCCTGCGAGGACACCCGCCTGACGGCGCGGCTGCTGGCGCGCTACGAGATTTCGACGCCCAGGATCTCCTTCCACCGCTTCAACGAGCATCGCATCCTCCCCCGGCTCCTGCAGC
>DASTZC010000287.1 GCA_035764505.1 Candidatus Polarisedimenticolia bacterium | reverse complement strand
GGTCACCGACGAGTATCAGGTGGGCCGCCATCTGTGCAACATCGAATCGGTGTACACCTACGAAGGGACGCACGACATCCATACCCTCATCGTGGGACAGGACCTGACCGGACACGCCGCCTTCTCCTGAGCCGGCCCGCGCGCGGGGCTCCTTTCACCTGCCCGGGCATCCGCCGGGCCC
Organism: Candidatus Polarisedimenticolia bacterium; assembly: GCA_035764505.1. Classification (NCBI taxonomy): domain Bacteria; kingdom Pseudomonadati; phylum Acidobacteriota; class Candidatus Polarisedimenticolia; species Candidatus Polarisedimenticolia bacterium. The sequence goes on along the minus strand of DASTZC010000287.1, from coordinate 40,125 downwards.
GCGCTCGCTCCCGGAAGGCCCACGTTCCCCTCCTGAGAGATCAAGTGGCGGCCGTTGACGCGCGGCGGCTTTCTAGCCGTCGCGTCCAACGGTGCCCCAGTTCACTCGGTACTCCTCACGAATGTTGACGCGCGGCCGTTCCTCAGCCGCCGCGTCCAACGGTGCCCCTGCTCACTTGGCCTTCTCCGACAGGTTGAAGCGCCGGGATCGGAATGCTATATTCCGCCGCGCGTCGCGGTCCGCAAACCCTTTCCGGAGGCGCCTTGCCCCAGAAGCCCGGACTCTCCGGAAGCCTTGCCACGATGGCCTTCCCCGACCTGCTGCAGTGGATCAGCCAGGCGCGCAAGTCGGGAACGCTGAGCCTGCAGCACGAATCCCTCGTCAAGCGACTCTTCCTCGGCGACGGAGTCATCACCTCCTCGGGCAGCAACGATCCGCGCGAGTTTCTCGGCCAGATCATGATCAGCCAGCAGCTGCTCACCGAGGCGCAGCTCAAGGAAGCCTTCGACGAGCAGGAGAAACGACACGTCATGCTGGGGCGCGTGCTGGTCCAGAAGGGATGGATCCCCGAGGAAGTGGCCGCCCAGGCGCTCAAGCGCAAGACCGAGGAGACGGTCTACAGCCTTTTCCTGTGGGCGGAGGGGAGCTTCGAGTTCCACGAGGCCGCGGCGCCGGCGGAGGAGGGCGTGCCGATCCGTCTGAAGGTGGAGGAGGTGCTCCTCGAGGGGCTGCGCCGCTACGACCTTGCCCAGAAGATCCGCCGGGCCTTTCCGCATCGCATGGTCGTCCTGGAGCGCACCCAGGTGAAGCCTTCTGCGGAGCTGATGTCCAATGCCTTCGCCCGCAAGACCCTCGAGCTGGTGAACGGCAAGCGCACGCTGCAGGATCTCTGCCTGGAGCTGCACGCCCCGGAGTTCACCGTCAGCTATTTCCTGCTTTCGGCCCTGGAGCGCGGCTTCGTGCGGGTGGGATCGGCCGGAAAGGAGACCGCCGCGGCGGTCGCCGCGGCGCCGGCCACCGACGGCTTGCGGGCGGCGAAGGACTTGCTGCGGGCGGGGGCCCTGGAGGAGGCGCTGGCGCTGCTGGAGCAGCTGGCGCGCACCTCCGGTCAGGCCTCGGAAGTCGGCGAGCTGATGAAGGTGGCCGAGGTGAACCTCATCGACCGCTTCTACCGCGGCGTGCTCCCCCCCAAGCAGATTCCCTACCTCAAGCGCCCGCTCGAGCAGCTCACCGAGGAGTCGCTCACTCCCGAAGAGGTCTTCCTGGTCAGCCGCGTGAACGGCAGCTGGGATCTCAAGTCGATCGTGAGCATCTCGCCGCTTCGAGAGGTGGACGCCCTGCGGGTCCTCAAGCGCCTCAAGGAGCGCAGCATTATCGCGCTCAAGGAAGCCTGAAGCCCCTCACCGGCACGCCGGGTGGATTTCCCCGACCTCCTGGTAGCGCTCCGACTCCAGCTGCAGCGTGGTGTGGCAGATGCCGAAGCTCTCCTCCAGAACCCGCTTGATCCGGTTCAGCAGCGCGTCCGAATCCCTGAGGACGCGGTCCTGCACGACGACGTGCCCGCTCAGCGCCGGCATGCCGCTGGTGATGCACCAGACGTGCAGATCGTGGATGGCCACAACCCCCTCGACCGACTGAATCGCCCGGTGCAGATCCGCCAGAGCGACTCCCGGCGGGACGCCTTCCAGGAGAATGTGCGAGGCATCGCGCATCAAGCGCGCGGCGCCCCAGAGGATCACCGCGCCGATGACCAGGGAGATCACTCCATCGGCGGGTGTCCAGCCGGTCCAGCGGATCACCAGGGCGCCGGCGATCACTCCCACCGACGACAGCGCGTCCCCCGTCATGTGCAGCAGCGCCCCATGGACGTTCAGGTTGCGACGCGACGGAGAAAGCAGCGCGATGCCGACGAGGTTCGCGATCAGGCCGACGATGGCCACCTCCAGCATCAATCCGGCATCCACGGCCTCCGGCCGGAACAGGCGGCGGGTGGCCTGGACCATCAGGTAGAGGGCAATCACCACCAGCAGGGTGCCGTTGATCAGGGCCGTGAGAATCTCCAGCCGCAGGTAGCCGTAGGTCTTCTGGTCGGTGGCGGGACGCAGCGCCACCGTGACCCCGAACAGGCTCAGCAGGAGCGCCAGCAGGTCGGTCAGCATGTGGCCGGCATCCGAAAGCAGCGCCAGGCTGTGGGAGACATACCCTCCCACCGCCTCGACGACGAGGATGACGGCGGTCAGAGCGGCCGCCGCCAGCAGCCTGCGGCGATCGCGCCGTGGCTCGCCCTCCTCGCGCCGGTGGACGTGCATCAGGCCTCGTCTCCTTCGAGGATGACCACCGCCGCAGCGGTTTGCGCCGTGTGGGTCAAGGTGAGATGGATGCGCTGCACGCCGCGCCGCCGGGCCGCTTCGGCCGCCTGTCCGCTGATCGCCAGGTCCGGCTTGCCCGATTCCGAGCGCACCACCTCCAGCTGGCTCCAGCCCAGCCGCCAGCCGCGACCCAGCGCCTTGAGGAAAGCTTCCTTCGCCGCGAAGCGGGCCGCGAAGTGAATTTCCGGATGGCGCTTGTCGCGGCAGTAGGCGGCCTCTCCGGCGCGAAAAACGCGCCGGATGAAGCGCTCGCTGTCCTTGTCCAGAAGGCGGCGAATGCGGTCCACCTCGCACAGGTCGATCCCCACGCCCAGAATCATCCGCCGGCTCCGAGCGCTTCGAAGGCGACCTCCCCGTCGTCCCGCAAGACCAGCAATCGGTGCGCCTCGCGCCACGCTGGGAGCACGAAAACCTCGATCGATCCTTCGGCCCCGGCGTAGGAGAGGCGCATCTCCTGGTGGAAGTGTCCCAGCACCATCATGTCGGCCCCGAGCCGGCGCACTTCCAGGGCGTAGCGCCGGCACTCCTCTTCCGGAAAGCGCTCGCGGTGCCGCTGGTTCGTCCGGGCCATGTCGCGCTCCAGCCGGGTCGCGAGCCGGCGTGCCGCGCCGGAGGGGAGAGTTTCCAGGACCCCCAGCAGCAGCGGGCCCTTGGCGACGCGGCGCCAGAAACGGTATTGCCGATCGGCCCGGTTCACCAGGTCGCCGTGGGCCAGGTGGATGCGCCGTCCGCCGAAGGTGATCTCGGTCTTCTCGCGGACCACGCTACGGAAGGGATCACTCTCGAAAAGTCGGCCGAGTCGGTAGTCGCGGTTCCCTTCGACGTAGACGAGGTCCATGCCGGCGGCGCGCAGCCGGCGCAGCGCCTCGAGAACGCGATGGTGGCATTCGGTGAGAAAGGCCGGGGAGCCGACCCAGAGATCGAAGAGATCGCCCATCAGGTAGAGCGCGGCGGCGTGCGAGGGAGCGTCTTGCAGGAACCGCAGGAAGGCTTGCAGCTCGGGATCGCCGTCCCGGAGGTGCGCGTCCCCCAGGAAGAGGATCGAGTTCATTTCCGAATCAGGTCGGCGTAGTTCCCACCCAAGGAGGAGTCGCGCAGCGAATTCCCGCGCAGCATCCACTCGGCCGCCAGGCTGAAGAAGAGCTTCTCCGTTTCCTGCAGCTTCGCGGGATCCGCCTGCTTGGCGTCGCGGGCTTCGCGATAGGAGCGGGCGGCCTCGCCCAGCGCGGCGTCGACCGCCGGGTTGTCCATCTCCAGGAGGGACTTCCCGTCGGGCATCTTCTCGAGGCGGCCCCCCACGCCTTGCAGATGGCGGGCGACGTCGGCGCCGTACTGCGCCTCGGTGGAGGTCGCCTCGTCGCGCACCTCGGCGAATCGCTGGGCGGCGCTCGGGTAGTCCCCGGCCCCCAGCTGGACGAGGGCCCGCTGGTAGGCGGGTGGGGCTGATTTGGGATTGAGCCCCGCCGCCTTTTCCAGCTTTCCGGCGGCATCCGTGTAGCGTCGCGACAGGAGATCGGTCTGTGCATCGGAGGTCAGTGCCAGCGCATAGAGGATGGGATTTGGGTCCGTGTCGCGCCCCATCGCCTCCACCGATTTGCGGTAGGTCGCGGCCGAGCCGGCGCCGTCGCCGGCGAACTGGTAGAGCCGGGCCAGCCGGAAGAGATCCTCGCCGTCAAGGTCGGTGCGATTGCCGAACTTCTTGATGCCCTCCTGCGCCGCCTGCTTCATCTCCGGCAGGCGTTGCAGCGAGGCGTACAGCGCGGTCAGGTAGTACGAGTCCTTGATCGTCCCCTCCCCGGAAGCGGCGCTCTTCGCCAGGAGCGGCTCCGCCTTCGCCTGGAATTCGCGCGCCTTGTCGGGAGAGTTCTTGAGGTTGTAGAGGTAGGCGAGCTGGTAGTAGGTCTCGCCGTCTTTCACCCCCTTCTGCACCGCTTTCTCGAGAAGAGGCTGGGCCGCTTCGTAATCGCCCCGCTCGTAGAGACGCGCTCCCTCGTCGGCCGCCTTCTTCGCCTCGGAGGCGGCGCACGAGAGAGGCAACAGGCAGAACAGGGCCCACAGCGCGAGGATCTTGCGATGCGCGGGCAGGGACATGGACACCTCGATGCGCGAGAGGTTGCGGACTCGGCATCGTAGCACGCGGGATCGCGCCGCTTCAATCGCCGGCGGGATCCTCGCGCTCCGGGGCCTGGGTGAACTCGGCGGCGCGCCGGAAAGCCTCGAGCCGGCCCGCGGCGATGGCCGAGCGTGCCCGCTGCATCAATCCGGCGAAATAGGTCAGGTTGTGCAGCGTGTTGAGGGTGGACGCCAGGATCTCGCCGCAGACGAAAAGGTGGCGCAGGTAGGCGCGCGAGTAGCGCGTGCAGGTGCGGCAGGCGCACAACGGATCCAGGGGACGGGGATCCTCGCGGTACTCGCGGCGCTTGATGTTGATGCGGCCGGCGGAGGTGAACAGGGTGCCGTTACGGGCGTTACGCGTCGGCAGGACGCAGTCGAACAGGTCGATCCCTGCGGCGATCAGATCGATCATCTGACCCGGGACGCCGACGCCCATCACGTAACGCGGTGCTTCCGCCGGCAGCCGGATCGCCGTATCCGCCGCGACCTCGGTCGCCAGCTCCGGGGGCTCGCCCACCCCGATTCCACCGACGGCGAACCCGTCGAAAGGCAGCGCGCCGATCTCCTCGGCCCCGCGCGCCCGCAGGTCGGCGTGCACCCCTCCCTGCACGATGCCGAACCGCCGCTGTCCCGCGCCGAGCGGCTCTTCGAGGCTGCGGCGCGCCCAGGCGAGCGTCCGCGCGAGCGAAACCTCGAGGCGCTCCCGATCGGCCGGGTAAGGCGGGCAGTCGTCCAGCGGCATGACCAGATCGGATCCCAGGTCGCGCTGGATCGCCGCGCTGCGCTCCGGTGTCAGGCGGAAGCGGGAGCCGTCGAGATGGCTGGAGAATTCGACCCCGTCCTCGTCCAAGCGGCGGCGCTGCGCCAGACTGTAGACCTGGAACCCGCCGCTGTCGGTCAGGATGGATCCGGACCAGCCCATGAAGCGGTGCAACCCTCCCAGCCGCGCGACCGTCTCGGGGCCGGGCCGCAGCAGAAGATGATAGGCATTGGCCAGGATGAGGCGATAGCCCATCGCCTCCAGGTCTTGCGGCTCCATCCCCTTGACGCTCCCGGCCGTCCCCACCGGCATGAAGGCCGGCGTGGCGACGGCACCGTGGCGCGTCTGCAGCAGACCGCAGCGCGCCCGGCTCGCGGGATCGGCGGTGGTGACCTGAAAGAACATGGTCTCGACCTCAGAGGATCAGCATGGCGTCGCCGTAGCTGTAAAAGCGATAGCCGCGCTCGAGGGCGTCTTCATAGGCGGCCAGGATGCGCTCGCGGCCGGCAAAGGCGGCGACCAGCAGCAGCAACGTGGAGCGCGGCAGATGAAAGTTGGTAATCAGGGCGTCCACGTTGAGGAAGCGATGCCCGGGGAGAATGGTGAGATCGCACTCCCCTTCCGCCCCCTGCCTGATGCCGCGCAGTGCCGCATGCTCCAGGACCCGGGCCACGGTCGTCCCCACCGCCACCACGCGGCCGCCACGGCGGCGCGTGGCGTCGATCGCCTGCAGCGTCGCGTCGCTCAGGACGAAGGGCTCTGGCAGCACGCGGTGCTGGCGTGCGTCATCAACCCGTACCGGGAGGAAAGTCCCGGGACCCACGTGCAATGTGACGAAGCAGCGCCTGACCCCTTGCGTCTCCAGGCGCGCCAGGAGCTCATGGGTGAAATGCAGGCCGGCCGTCGGGGCGGCCACGGCTCCCCTCTGCCGGGCGTAGATCGTCTGGTAGCGCTCGCGGTCGAAAGCACCGTCCACCTCTCCGGCCGGGCGCCGGATATAAGGCGGCAGGGGCATCTCTCCCGAGCGCTCCAGCAGGCTCTCCACTTCGGCTTCCCCGGGGAAGCGCAGCACGATCCCTTCCCCCTGCCTCCCTTCGATCTCCGCCGCCAGGCCGGGGAACTCGATCCTCGCGCCTCTCCGCAGCTCGCGGGTCGCGTTGCACAGCGCCTCCCAGCATCCGTCCCCCAGCGGCCGCGTCAGCAGGAACTCGACCGCTCCCCCCGTCGGCTTGCGGCCGCGCAGGCGGGCCGGGAAGACGCGCGTGTCGTTGAGGACCAGGAGGTCCCGCTCGCTCATGAGATCGGGAAGATCCGCGAACTGCAGGTGCCGGCTCGTGCCGGCAGCGCGGTCGAGGACCAGGAGCCGGGAGGCATCGCGCGGTGATGCCGGTTCCTGCGCGATGGCGTGCTCCGGCAGCAGATAGTCGTAGTACTCCAGCCGCGTCTCGTCTTCCCTCACGCGCCGCCCCGGTACGGGATCGGGTCTTCGATTCCCGCCTCGCGGAAGCCTTTGAGCCGCAGGCGGCACGACTCGCATTCGCCGCACGCCCGCTCCTGCTCTCCGTAGCAGGACCAGGTCAGGTGGAACGGAGCGCTCAGCCGCATTCCCTCCCGCACGATCTCCGCCTTGCGCAAGTGGACGAGCGGCGCGACCACCGTCAGCCGGGTCTCCGGTCGCGTCCCCGCCTCGATGAGCCGGTTGAAAGCTTCGATGTAGCGCTCGCGGCAGTCGGGATAGCCTGAGCTGTCCTCTTCGACCGCGCCGTAGTAGATCCAGCGGGCCCCAAGGACCTCGCCCCAGGAGACTGCGGCGGAGAGGAAGTGGGTGTTGCGGAAAGGGACGTAGGTGGTGGGAATCACGGAGGGGCCGCCGCGCGATTCGGACAGCGGCATCGAGACGTCGGTGAGCGACGATCCCCCCGCGGCTGCGAGCGGATCGACGCGGGAGACGAGGCGGCGCTCGACTTTGTAGTGGTCGGCGATCGCCTCGAAGGCCCGGCGCTCGCGCGCTTCGGTCCGCTGCCCGTAATCCAGGTGCAGGAAAGCCGGCTCGTGATCGCGGCAGACCATCGCGGCCACCACGGCCGAGTCCATCCCGCCGCTGACCAGCGCCACCGCCAGGTCCCGATCGCCGGCCATCACACGCCTCGCGCGTCGGGCGCCCAGATCATCTTGTGAATCTGCAGCTGCAGGCGCGCCGGCAGACGGTCGGAGAGGATCCATTCCGCCAGGTCGCGCGGCGCCAGCACGCCGTGGACCGGAGAGAGCAGCAGGGTGGCACGCCCGGCCAGATCCCGGCGCCGGATCAGGTCACGAGCATATTCGTAGTCGCGCCGGTCGTTGAGGACGAACTTGATCTCATCGGTCGGCTTGAGATGCTCCAGGTTCTCCCAGCGGTTCTTCGGCTCCATGCCGCTTCCGGGGCACTTCACGTCCAGCACCACGCGCACGCGTCGGTCGAGCCGCGCGATATCGAGGCTCCCTCCCGTCTCGATCATCACCTCGCGCCCCTGCTCCAGGAGCCGGGAAATGAGAAGGTGCACCCCGTCTTGCGCCAGCGGCTCGCCGCCGGTGAGCAGGACCAGGTCGGTCCCGTAGGAGGCCACGCGCTCCGCGATCGCCTCGATGGACATCGACTCGCCTCCTTCGAAGGCGTAGGCGGTGTCGCACCAGACGCAGCGCAGGTTGCACCCTGTCAAACGGACGAAGGTGCATGCCCGGCCGGTCTGGGTCGATTCCCCCTGGATGCTGTGGAAGATCTCCGTGATCTGGAGGGTGGCGCCGGGAGAGCTCAAGGCAGGAGGCTCCGCAACCGCGCGAGGTTGACGCGGTCCTCGGCGTAGTCCTTCCCCTTGGGAGTCTCGAGGATCATCGGAACCTCCTTCAGCCGGGGATCGTTCAGCAGGAGATCGAAGGCGCGCAGGCCGAGCCGCCCCGCGCCGATCGCCTCGTGTCGATCGACGCGCGATCCGAGCTCCCTCTTGGAGTCGTTCAGATGGATGGCGCGCAGGGCGTCCAGTCCCACCGTCTCGTCGAAGCGCTGCAGGGTCTCGCGGTAGGCCGCCGGGGTCCTGAGATCGTAGCCGGCGGCGAAGACGTGGCAGGTGTCGAGGCAGACCCCCACGCGCCTCGGCTGCGCCACGCGCCGGCGGACGGCGGCGAGCTGCTCGAAGCGGTGCCCCAGCGAGGAGCCCTGGCCCGCGGTGGTTTCCAGGAGGACCATCACCTCCTGACGGGGACGCGCGGCGTGGACCTCGTCGAGGGCGCGCACCAGCCGGTCCAGCCCCGCCGCCTCCCCCGAGCCGGTGTGCGCGCCCGGGTGCGTCACCAGGAAGCCGATTCCCAGCGCCTCGCAGCGGTCCAGCTCCACCAGGAAGGCGTCGCGCGAGCGGGCCCACAGCGCCTCGTCCGGGGAGCACATATTGATCAGGTAGGAATCGTGCGCCACCACGGGACCCAACCCGGTGGCGGTCAGGTTGTCGCGGAAACGGCGCGTCTCGCCGTCGCGGAAGGGCGCCGCCCTCCACTGGTTGCTGCTCTTCACGAAGACCTGAAGGACCTCGCATCCCACATCATGGGCCGTGGGAACTGACTTGTCGATCCCGCCGGCGATGGAGATATGGGCTCCCAGACGCACGCGCGCCGCGTGGTGCCGCTTCGGGACCCTGGCTCTCCTCTCGCTCACGGCGATGGCGCTCCTGGTTCGGCGGTCGGCCCCGGCGCCGGGCGCACGGGGCCCGACGGTGCTCCGTTCCAGTCGGTCCGGGTGAGACTTCAGCTCGGAGGGCTTCGAAGCAGTGCGGACTTGCCGCGCGCTGCCGCGCGACTTTCCACGCGCGGGACCGCCGCGAAGCGTAGCATCCCGTTTCCGGCAGTGTCAACGGCGCGCCGCGGCGCTTGCCCGATCTCATGCTCCAGCGTATATTTCGGGTTCCGCCTCCGAACGGCTCTTGTCCTTAGAGTCTGTCGCGACCCTGGCGGCCCTCTAGAGGAAGGTCGACGATGGAGCCCGTCCCCGGGAGCACCGTCTCCCATTACAAGATCCTGCGAAAGCTCGGCGCCGGCGGCATGGGAGTGGTCTACGAGGCCGAGGACGGGCGGCTGGGGCGCCGGGTCGCCGTGAAGTTCCTCTCCGAGGAGATGGAGCGCGATCCGACGCTGCTCGAGCGCTTCCAGCGCGAGGCACGCGCCGCCTCCTCCCTCAACCATCCCGGCATCTGCACCGTGCACTCCATCGAGGAGCACGAGCGGCGCCATTTCATCGTGATGGAGCTGCTCGAAGGCCAGACCCTGTCCCAGAAGATGGGCCGGAACAGTTTTCCAATCGGCGAGATCCTGGATCTCGGGATCCAGATTGCCGACGCGCTGGAATCCGCCCACTCCAAGGGGATCGTGCACCGCGATCTGAAGCCGGCGAACCTGGTGATGACCGCCCGGGGGCAGGTGAAGGTCCTCGACTTCGGGCTGGCCAAGATCGAGGGTGTTCGTCAGGGGACCGACCGCGACAGCTCTCAGGCCGACACGGTCATGGGGGCCTCCCCGCTGACCACGGCGGGCGCCGTCCTCGGGACCGTTTTCTATATGTCCCCGGAGCAGGCGCGCGGGCAGCTCACCGATCCGCGCACCGACCTGTTCTCGCTGGGCGCCGTCCTCTACCAGATGGCCACCGGGGCCCTCCCTTTCCCGGGCGACACGCAGCCGGTGGTCTTCGAGGCGATCCTGAACCGCGCCCCGAAGCCGCTCGCCGAGGCCAACCCGGCCATGCCGGGCGAGCTGGGCAGGATCCTGGAGAAGGCGCTCGAGAAGGATCGCAACCTGCGCTACCAGACCGCCACCGAGCTGAAGACCGACCTGCTGCGCCTGAAGCGCGACCTCGATTCCGGCCAGCGGCGCGGCCTGTCCGACTCCAAGGGCGGCGCCGAGAAGCCCTCCGAGAAGTCGATCGCCGTCCTCTATTTCGAGAACCTGAGCGGCGTGAAGGAGGACGAGTACCTGCGCGACGGCATCACCGAGGACATCATCACCGAGCTGTCCAAGATCCGGGGGATGAAGGTCTTCTCGCGCCCCACCGTCCTGGTCTACCGCGACAAGAGCGTCACTCCCTCCCAGATCGGCCAGCAGCTCGGCGCCGCAGCGGTCCTGACCGGAAGCCTGCGGCGGGCCGGCACCCGGCTGCGCATCACGACGCAGCTGATCGACACGCACACCGACTTCCCGCTCTGGTCGGAGCGCTACGACCGCGAGATGAAAGACGTCTTCGAAGTGCAGGACGAGATCGCCCAGAAGATCGCCGCGGCGCTGCGCATCCAGCTGTCGCCCCAGGAGCAGGAGGCGCTCGCCGCCAAGCCCACCGACAACCTGCAGGCTTACGACCTCTACCTGCGGGGCCGGAGCTACGCGCGCCGCCTGACGCGCCAGGACCTGGAGTTCGCCCTGCAGATGTTCGAGAACGCCGTGACCCAGGACCCCAACTTCGCCCTCGCCTTCGCCGCCATCGCCAACGTCTGCGCCTACTACCACGCCCACTACGCCCGCGAGGACGTCTGGATCCACCGCGCCCGGGGCGCCGCGGAGCGCGCCATGGCGCTGCAGCCCGACGTCCCCGAGGTGATGGTGGCCCAGGCCTGGATCCTCTACGCCAAGGGGCAGTACGACGAGATGACGGCCATCGTGCGCAACGTAATCGCGCGCAAGCGCGACTGCGAAGGGGCCTATTACCTGCTGCTCCGCGGGCTGTACGCGTCGGGGAAGTACCAGGAGGTGGCCAACGTGGCCGACGAGGCAATCGAGTCGAGTGGCACCGATTACAACGTCTACGTGCCGATCATGAATTCGCTCGGGGCCCTCGGGAAGGACGAGGCCCTCCGCAACATCCGGCATCGGGCGATTCAGGCGATGGAAGGGCATCTCCGCCAGGTCCCCGAGGACGCCCGGGCTCGGATTCTCCTGGCGAACAATTACGCCGTCGAGGGTCGTCACGACGACGCGATGCGCGAGGCAAACCTGGCCATGCTCCTGCGGCCGAACGAGGCGATGGTGCATTACAACGTCGCCTGCGTGTTCTGCTCGATGAACAAGAAAGCCGAGGCAATGGACGCTCTGAGCAAGGCCTGGCGCAACGGCTTCAAGGACGCGAACTGGGCGCGTCGGGATCCCGACCTGAACCTGCTGCACGGGGACTCGGAGTTCGAGAGACTCTATCCGGAGAGTGCCGCGCAGCCCGATTGAGCGGACGGGGTGTCCCGCGTCGAGAACGCCAGCGAGGTCCGGTTGATGAGGCGTCCTGCGGGGATCGTTCTCATCTCCCTCCTGATTGCCGCCGCTTCCGTCGGAATGCTGATCGAAGCCTTGCCCCTGAGGCGCGGCTCCCCCTTCAACCGCGCCTTCATTACTTGCGTGGCGATCGCGGCGCTCGGGCTGGTGGCGGCCCAGGCGCTGTGGCGCCTCCGCCCCTACGCCTTTCTGACGTTCACCCTCTGGTCCGTGGGCGTGGCCTCCTGGCTCGTCATGGTGCGCCTGGGAACCGGCTCCTCCGCACACCTCATCCGGTTGTTCGAGCCGCTCCTCTATCTCGGCCTCGCCTACGCGGTCCTGGCGCTCTACCTCCGGCGGGTCGTCTGAGGCGGGCGGATCTCCCGGCGTGACGCAATCCCTTGACCCTCAAGGCTTCTTGATTTACTGTTTTTAGGGCGGCCCGGGCGAATCACGCTCGGCAGCGCCCCGAAATCCCGACAAGCAACCTGAGGAGATGTCTTCGTGAGCGTTCGCCGACTTCTGTGCCTAGCAATCCTTGCGATGATCGCCCCCCTTTCGGCCGCCGGATGGGCCGCCGACACCAAGCCTGCCGCCAAGAAGCCCCAGACCAAGCCGGCCGCCAAGGCCGCCCCGCAGACGCAGACCGCACCGGCGCCCGAGAATCAGCCCGTGCAGTCCAAGGAAGGGGTGACGATTCGCGAGAACTACTTCATGGAGCTTCCGGGCATCGACCTTACCACCCTGACGCCGAAGCAAAAGCAGCGCTACCTGGACCGGGTCAATCAGGAGCTGTGCACCTGCGGATGCCCCAACGACACCATCGCCCACTGCCTGGTTAACGACCCGAAGTGTCCAACCGTCCGCGGGATTGCCGAGAAGGTCCTGAGCGAAGTCAAGGCCGGCAAGTAGAGAGCTTTCCGCGCGTTGAGCCCGCTCCGTGCGCCGTGCTATATTGACACGCCTTTCAACCTCGATACTTACGATTCACCCGGGCGCCACCGGGGGGAGCCTCGCGACCGCCCGCCCGGCGCCCTGAGGTGCACTCCAGGACCGCGGCCAACGCGGGGAGGCGGGAATGAAAGTCTTCGACGTCTCGGACATTCGCAACGTGGGGGTCATCGGCCATGGGGCTGCAGGCAAGACCTCCCTGGCCTCGGCCCTGCTCTTCGATTCGGGAGCGGTGAGCCGGCTGGGGAAGGTCGAGCAGGGCAACACCGTCACCGATTACGACGACGAGGAAATCCATCGCAAAGTCTCCATCTCCCCCAGCCTCGCCTTCTTCGAATGGAACAAGAAGAAAATCAATCTCATCGACACGCCGGGCTACGGCACCTTCATCGCCGGCTCCAAGGCCGCGCTGCGGGTCGCCGACGCCGCGGTCGCGGTGGTCTGCGGCGTCGCCGGTGTGGAAGTCCAGACGGAGAAGGCCTGGTCGTTCGCCGAGGAGTTCGGGCTGCCGCGCCTGCTGTTCATCAACAAGCTGGATCGCGAGCGCTCCAGCCACGCGCGCGCCCTCGAGTCGATCCAGAGCCGCTTCGGGCGCACCGCCGTGCCGGTCCAGCTCCCGATCGGCTCGGAGAAGGACTTCCGCGGCGTCGTCGATCTCCTGGAGATGAAGGCCATCCTCTGGGCGAAGGACGAGAGCGGCAAGTTCGAGACCGCCGATGTCCCGGCCGATCTGTCGGAGGAGGCGGCCGCGACCCGCGAGAAGCTCCTGGAGATGGTGGCCGAGACCGACGAGAAGCTGATGGAGCGCTTCTTCGAGGCGGGCGATCTTCCGGAAGCCGAGCTGCGCGCCGGTCTCGCGGCGGCGGTGAAGTCCGGCAAGATCTACCCGGTGCTGTGCGGCTCCGCACTGTTCAACATCGGGGCACAGAAGCTCATGGACGCCATGGTCGAGCTCCTCCCCTCCCCGGCCGAGCGCGGCGAGGCCGCGGGGGTCGATCCCAAGAACCAGCAGGAGGCGCGCCGGCGGCCGGTGCCGGAGGAGCCCTATTCCGCCTTCGTGTTCAAGACGATCGCCGATCCCTTCTCGGGACGCATCAGCCTGTTCCGTGTCTACAGCGGCGTCCTCAGGTCCGACTCGGCGGTGCACAACGTCACGCGCAACGCCTCCGAGAGGTTCGGCTCCATCTCCCTCATGCAGGGGAAGGAGCTGATCCACGTGCCCGAGGTGAAGGCCGGCGACATCGCGGCGATCCCGAAGCTGAAGGAGACGCACACCGGCGACACACTCGCCGACAAGGCGCACCCGATCGCCTTCCCGGCGGTGAGCTTCCCGGAGCCGTCGATCTCCTTCGCCATCGAGCCCAAGAGCCGGGGTGACGAGGAGAAGATCTCCAACGCCCTGCAGCGCCTCTCGGACGAGGACCCCACCATCAAGGTGAGCCGCGACCCGCGCACGCACGAGATGCTCATCAGCGGGACCGGCGAGCTGCACGTCGAGGTGGCGGTGGCCAAGATGAAGAAGAAATTCGGAGTCGAAGCGATCCTGCACCCTCCCAAGGTCCCCTACCTGGAGACCATCAAGGCCAAATCCGAAGGCCACGGGCGCCACAAGAAGCAGACCGGCGGCCATGGGCAGTTCGCCGACTGCAAGATCCGCATGGAGCCGCTGGCACGCGGCTCCGGCTTCGAGTTCGTGGACGAGATCTTCGGCGGATCGATCCCGCAGAACTTCCGTCCCGCGGTGGAGAAAGGAATCCAGGAGTCTCGCCTGCGCGGCTACCTCGCCGGCTTTACGGTGGTGGACTTCCGCGTCATCCTGCACGACGGCGCCTACCACACGGTGGACTCCTCCGAAATGGCCTTCAAGATCGCCGGGCATCTGGCGTTCAAGGCGGCCATGGAGCATGCCCGGCCCACGCTGCTGGAGCCGATCATGACCGTCTCGGTCGAGACGCCCGAGGAGCTGATGGGCGACATCATGGGCGACCTCAACAGCCGCCGCGGGCGAGTGCAGGGGATGGACACGCAGGGGCACACGCAGATCATCAAGGCTCAGGTCCCGATGGCGGAGATGCTGGCCTACTCCAACACCCTGAAGTCGATTACGGGGGGACGCGGCTCGTACCACATGGAGCTGTCGCACTACGAAGAGGTTCCCTCGCAGCTCCAGACCAAGATCATCGCCGAGCACAAGCCCCACAAGACCGAGGACGAGGAAGGTGCCTGAGGCGCCGGTCGTCGCCATCCGGGACCTCGGGCGCCACGAAGGCGGCGAGGTTCGCATCCGCGGCTGGCTGTACGCGCGCCGCGAGTCGGGGAAGATCCGCTTCCTGGTGCTGCGCGACGGCACCGGATATCTGCAGTGCGTCGCCTTCGCCAAGGAGGTCCCCCCCGAGGTCTTCGCCCTGTGTGGCAGCCTCGGGCAGGAATCTTCGCTGGCCGTGCGCGGCACCATCCGCAAGGAGCCGCGCGCACCGGGCGGCTACGAGATGGGCCTCGCCGCGGTCGAGCCGATCCATGCGGCGCATGACTATCCGATCACCCCCAAGGACCATGGCCCCGAGTTCCTCCTGGATCATCGCCATCTCTGGCTGCGCTCCTCGCGCCCGCACGCCCTGCTGCGCATTCGCAACGAGGTCTGCCAGGGCTGCCGCGACTTCTTCTACGAGCGCGGCTTCACCTTGATCGATTCCCCCGTGTTCACCCCCGCGGCGTGCGAGGGGACTTCGACCCTCTTCGAGACCGACTATTTCGGCGAGAAGGCCTACCTGACGCAGAGCGGCCAGCTCTATCTCGAGCCGGCCTGCATGGCCTTCGGCAAGGTCTACTGCTTCGGTCCCACCTTCCGCGCCGAGAAATCCAAGACGCGGCGGCATCTGACGGAATTCTGGATGATCGAGCCGGAGGTGGCCTTCGCCGAGCTGCCGGACATCCTGGATCTGGCGGAGGACCTCGTCACGGCGCTGGTGGCGCGTGTGCTGGACCGCAACCGCGAGGACCTCAAGATCCTCGAGCGCGACGTCGCGCACCTGGAGAAGGTGGTGAAGCCGTTCCCACGCATGACCTACGACCAGGCCTCGGAGGAGCTGCTCAAGCCGGAGGTCGCCGCCCGGGCGGCGGAGCAGGGAGCTCCGGCCTTCCAGAAAGGGAGCGATTTCGGCGGGTTCGACGAGACGGTCCTCACCGAGAGCCGCGATCGGCCGGTCATGGTGACCCACTATCCGGCCGACATCAAGGCCTTCTACATGCAGCCCGATCCCGCCGACCCGACCCGCGCGCTGTGCGTCGACGTTTTGGCCCCCGAGGGATACGGCGAGATCATCGGCGGCAGTCAGCGCATTCACGACCACGACCTGCTGCTCGAGCGAATCCGGCAGCACCAGCTGCCGGAAGAGGCGTTCAAGTGGTACCTCGAGATTCGCAAGTACGGCACCGTCCCGCACGCCGGCTTCGGCATGGGCATCGAGCGCGTCGTCTCCTGGCTGGGGGGCGTGCGGCACCTGCGCGAGGCCATCCCCTATCCGCGCATGCTCCATCGTCTCTATCCGTGAGGTCCCATCCCGCCCCGCTGCGCGTCGGCTTCGTCTCCCTGGGCTGTCCCAAGAACCTGGTGGACACCGAGATCATGCTCGGGAGCCTGCGCCGGGACGGCTGCGAGCTAAGCGCCGATCCGGCGGATAGCGACGTCATCGTCGTCAACACCTGCGGCTTCATCGAGCCGGCCAAGCGCGAGTCGATCGAGACGATCCTGGAGATGGCGGAGCACAAGAAAACCGGACGCTGCCGCCGCCTGGTGGTGGCCGGCTGCCTGGTGCAGCGCTATCACCAGCAGCTGCGCCGCGAGATCCCGGAGATCGACGCCTTCGTCTCGCTCGACGGGCTCGAAGGGATCGTCGACGCGGTGCGCGCCGACTTGAAGCACGCGGCGGCCGATCCGGCGACCGCGATTTCGGGCGCCGCGCGCGCCCTCTACGATCACCGCCATGCCCGCGTCCTGGCGACCCTGCCGCATCTCGCCTATCTCAAGATCTCGGAAGGCTGCGACCACCCGTGCGCCTTCTGCGCTATCCCCTCGATGCGCGGGGCGATGCGCTCGCGGCCGATCGCATCGCTGGTCGCGGAGGCCGCGGACCTCGCCGCGCGAGGGGTCAAGGAGCTGGTGCTCATCGCGCAGGACTCCACCGATTACGGGCGCGACCTCGGCGAGGGCGCCGACCTGCCGGCGCTGCTGCGCGCCCTGGAGCCGGTGGACGGGCTCGAATGGATCCGCATCCATTACGCTTACCCCAATCGCGTCACGCCCGCCCTGCTGCGGACCATGGCGGGAAGCGCCAAGATCTGCCGCTACCTCGACGTGCCGCTGCAGCACTCCGACCCCGGGGTCCTGAAGGCGATGAAGCGAGGCGGCGGGCGGCACATCTTCACCGGACTGCTGGAGGAGATCCGCGCCGCCATGCCCGACTGCGCGGTGCGCACCACCTTCATCGTCGGCTTTCCGGGCGAGTCCGAGGCCGCCTTCGACGGCCTGCTGGACTTCGTGCGTGAGTCGCGCTTCGATCACCTGGGGGTCTTCCCCTACTCGCACGAGGAAGGCACCGCGGCCTTCGATCTCGCCGACGACGTGCCCCAGGAAATCAAGGACGATCGCAGGCGCCGCCTCATGGAGACGCAGGCCTCCATCGCGCAGGAGAACAACCTTCGCCTGGTCGGAAAGACGGTCGCGGTACGCGTGGACCGCCCCGATCCGGGCGGTTCCTTCCTCGCGGGCCGGATGGCCTCGCAGGCGCCCGACGTCGATTCCCGCGTCCTGATCGCCGGGACCGGAGTGGAGCCGGGCCGCCTGGTGGATGTCCGGATCGAAGCGGCCCATCCTTACGATCTTGTGGGCTCCCTCCTCTCCTGAGCCTCTGCCCCCGCGCGGGAGCAGATTGCCGCCGGATTGGGTATCATGAGGCGGGCCCTGAGGCCCTTGAGGCGCCCGGAAGGGCCGCCCCGTCCAATTCGCCGGGGCGAGCGGGGGGTTCTTCTCCTTGACCGTCTACGAATCGGCGGAGCTGTCCGGCGCGGCCTTGCAGCGCCCGGTGGTGACGCTGGGAAACTTCGACGGCGTACACCGCGGACACCAGGCGATCCTGCGGCACACGCTCGAGCATTCCCGACGCACGGGACTTCCGGCGCTGTGCGCCACTTTCCGTCCCCATCCTCTCAAGGTCATTCGTCCCCAATCGGCTCCGCCCCTGCTCACCGATCATGAGGAGAAGATGCGGCGCATCGAAGCCCTCGGCTTCCGGCACGCCCTGGTGATCGCCTTCACTCCCGCCTTCGCGCAGATTCCGGCCGACACCTTCGTGCGCGAGACGCTGCACCAGTCCCTCCACGCCGCCGCCGTTTTCGTCGGCAACAACTTCAACTTCGGCCGCGGACGGGAAGGAAACGTCGAGCTGCTGCGGCAGCTCGGACGGGAGCTGGGGATCGAGGTGCCTCCGACGGAGGATTGCCTGGTCCTGGGGAGCCCGGTCAGCTCGAGCCGCATCCGGCGGGCATTGCTCTCCGGGGAGGTGGAGCTGGCGCGCGAGCTGCTCGGGCGCCCGTTTGCGATCCACGGAATCGTGGTGCGCGGCGAGGCGCGCGGGGCATCGCTCGGCTTCCGCACCGCCAACCTGCGCGCCCGCTCGGAAATCCTGCCGGCCGACGGTGTCTACGTGACGCTGGCCAAAACCGGCGAGCGGGAGCACCCCTCGGTGACCAACGTCGGAAGCCGCCCGACGTTTCCCGACGCGGCCTTCGCCGTCGAGACCCATCTCCTGGATGCGGCATTCGATCTCTACGATGCGCCGCTCGAGATCCGCTTCCTGGCGCGGCTCCGCCCCGAGCTGAAGTTCGACAACCCGGAACAGCTTACGCGACAGATCGCCGCCGACGTCGAGCGGGCCCGCCGCTACTTCCACGACGTCGCTCCGGTGGTCCCGCGGTGAGGACGCCACGACGACCATGACGCTCGTTTCTCCCTCGAATAGCCGCTTCTTCTGGCTGCGCCTGCACTCGCTTTCGGGAATCATCCCCGTGGGAGTGTTCGTGCTGCTGCACCTCTATACGAACTCCTTCTCCCAGAAGGGGCCGGAGGCCTTCGACACCCGCCTGCGGACCATGAACAATCTTCCCTTCATGACCGCCTTCGAGGTCCTTTTCATCTACCTGCCGATCCTGTTCCACGCGGGATTGGGGATCTGGATTACCTTCCGCGGCAGGCAGAACCTGCCCGCCTACCCGCTGTTCGGCAATCTGCGCTACCTGCTGCAGCGTCTCTCCGGGATCGGGGTGCTGCTGTTCGTGGGGGCGCACGTCTACAAGACCCGGATCGAGCCCTGGATCGGCGGCTTCCCGATGAACTTCGAGCACATGCACGAGGCGATGACGGAGCCGATCACCGTCGCGGTCTATGCCCTGGGGCTGCTCGGCACCGCCTATCACCTGGCGAACGGCGTCTGGACCTTTTCCATCACCTGGGGGCTGACCACCACCCCCGCCTCCCAGCGCCGGCTCAGCGCCGCCACCATGATCCTTTTCGTGGTGCTCTTCCTGGTCGGGATCAACAACATGCTCGGGTTTCTGGGCAAGGGCTGGAACCTCTGAATGAGCGGCAACGATTCGGCTGCGCGCGACTGGATCACCGGGAAGATCGTCCCGCTGGTGCTCTGGAGCCTGCTGCTCGCCGCCGAGCTGTCGGCGCTCGCCACGAAGACGCGGGCCCTCCTGCGCGAGGGCGCGCGTGAGGATCTCACGCTGGAGGTGGCGCGCCACCTCCTCACCATCGCCTTCTTCCTGCTCGTACTGGCGGCCTACGTCACCCGCATGCGGGCGGTCTCCCCGGCGCAGGGGTTCCGCGAGCGGGTGCTTCCCATGCTGGTGTTCCTGGCCGGGCCGATCGGCATCGTCGTCCTGAACCGGCTCAACGCGCCGCACCGGTTCCAGGCGCCGCGCACCGCGGTCGCCCTCTCGGTGGCGGGGCTCGCCTTGAGCCTATGGTCGCTGCTCCACCTGCGCAGCGCCTTCTCGATCCTGGCCGAGGCCCGCCGCATCGTCCATTCGGGGCCGTATCGCTTCATCCGGCACCCTCTCTACCTCGGGGAGGCGATCACCATGCTGGGCCTGTGCCTCGGCTTCGGGACCCTTACCGCGATCCTTTTCTGGGCGATGGTCAACGGCTTCCAGCTGGTGCGGGCCCGCATCGAGGAGGAGAAGCTGGCGCGCGCCCTGCCCGAGTATCACAGCTACCGGCAGCGGACGCGGTTCATCCTTCCCGGGCTGTACTAGGACTAGGACGGAGGGATCGCGGATGGTCTGGTCCTTCCGGCTGGGGACGGTGCTCGGCATTCCCATCCGGGTCCACATCACCTTCCTGATTCTCCTGCTGCTGCTCGCCGGCAACGAGGCGAGCCGCGCGGGGCTGATTTCCGGCGTGCGCATCTTCCTGCTCATCGTCCTGCTGTTCTCGTGCGTCCTGCTGCACGAGCTGGGACACTGCGTGGTGGCCCGCCGCTTCGGCGTCGCCATCGCCTCGATCACCCTCTATCCACTCGGCGGCATCGCGGTGCTGGACGACATCCCGCGCCAGCCGGCACGCGAGATCCTGATCGCGCTGGCCGGCCCGGCGGTGAACTTCCTGATCGCCGGGGGACTGTGGCTGCTCGATACGCTGGCCAGCGCAGCGCCGGTGCTCGCGTGGGACGCGCCCCCCGGCGCTGACCTGCTGGGTGGGTTGCTCTGGGCCAACCTGGGGCTGGGAGTCTTCAATCTCATCCCGGCCTATCCGATGGACGGCGGCCGGGTGCTGCGCGGCATTCTGGCCACGCGCCTTCCCTACCCGCGGGCGACCCAGATTGCCGCGCGCGTCGGCAAGGGCTTTGGAGGCGTTTTCGTCCTGGGCGGGATCTTCCTCGAGGATTGGTGGCTGCCGGTTATCGGCGTCTTCCTCTATCTGGTCGCCAACTCCGAGGAGCAGGTCGCGCAGCTGTACGGGGCGCTCGAGAATCTCAAGGTCGAGGACATGATGATTCGCGATTATCTGGCCCTGTCGCCGGCCGATTCCCTCGGCGACGCGGCGCGCCTCTCGCTGCACTCGCTACAGGAGGATTTCCCGGTGGTGCGCGACGGCGTCTTCGTGGGGGTCGTCAACCGGGCGAAGATGGCGGAAGGTCTGCGGGAGCCGCGGGAGGCGAGTGTGCAGAGCGTGACGCAGCCGGTCGAGGCCCGGTTGCATCCTGCCGATCCGCTGCGCGAAGCGCTGCGGCGGATGCGCGTCGAGCGGGTCGGGCTCCTGCCGGTGATCGATGAGAGCGGCTTGCGGGGAATCGTGACGCTGTCGGGCATCCTGCGCGGCGCGGCGCTGTTGGCCGGGGCCGGGCGTGGGTCTCAGGAGCCCCAGCGGTAGAACCCCTCCCCGCTTTTCTTGCCCAGCTTCCCCTCACGCACCTTCTCCCGCAGGATCTCCGGCGGGGAAAACCGAGTGTCGGAGAGCTCGGAGGCGAGCGTCTGGGCGATCGCGAGCCGCACGTCCAGCCCCACCAGATCGGAGACCCGCAGCGGCCCCATCGGATGCCCGTAGCCCAGCTCCATCGCCTTGTCGATGTCGGCCGCCGCCGCCACCCCTTCCTGCAGCATGCGCATCGCCTCCAGCCCCAGCACCACCCCCAGCCTCGAGGTGGCGAAGCCGGGCGAGTCCTTCACCACGATCGGCTCCTTGCCCAGCCGCGCCGCGAAGCCGAGCGCGGTCTGCAAGGCGGCCTCGGAAGTCTGCTCCGCACGCACTACCTCCAGCAGCTTCATCACCGGCGGCGGGTTGAAGAAATGCAGCCCGACGACGCGCTCGGGTGCGACGGCGCGCGCCGCGATCTTCGTCAGGCTCAGCGAGGAGGTGTTGGACGCCAGCAGCGCCTCGCGCGGGCAGATTTCGCCGAGGCGCGCGAACAGCTCCTGCTTCCATTCCATCTTCTCAGGGATCGCCTCGATGATCAGGTCGGCCGCGCCCGCCGCCTCCTCCAGCGTGTTGGCGGTCGAGAGATTCGCCAGGGCCGTTCCCATCGCCTCGGCGCTCACCTTCCCCCGGGCCACGGCCGCTTCGAGCGAGGCGCGGATCTTGGGAAGGGCCGCGGCGGCGGAGTGCGGCACCGCATCGAACAGCCTCACCTGGCAGCCCGCCAGCGCCGCGACCTGCGCAATGCCGTGGCCCATCGTCCCGGCCCCCACCACCGCCACGCGGCGGATCGCCTCCGCCGATACGACGCTCATCACCCGCCTCCCTTCACGACTTGAAGAGCTTCTTCCATTTCTCCCTCGCCGCTTCTTCCGGCGAGCGGCGGGAGGGCCCCCCGCCCTGCGTGTCGGCGAAGGTGAAATACTCGCAGAAATTGGCGCGCTCCTTGTCGGCCACCCATTCGGCCACCGGCTCCAGGCACTGGTTGTGGGCGGTGGGGCTGTAATGGACGCAATTCCGGCAGCAGCGCAGGTCGCGGCCGCAACCGCCGCACTCGTCCGTGCGGAACAGCTTGCCTTCCTTGCTCACCTCCGCGCCACAGGCGTGACAATGCCGCATGCCGGCCCTCCGCGGGCACGATTCTATCAAAGGCGGCGCGCCGGGCGCTGTGGGGAGGCTGTGGTATCATGCGCGCCGGAACCGGCGGAGATCGCATGCGCGCCTTCATCACCTTCGAAGGGATCGAAGGGTCCGGGAAGACCACCCAGATCCAGCTCCTGTCGGTCCGGCTGGAAAATGCCGGAATCGAGCATGTCCTGACGCGCGAGCCCGGCGGCACCGAGATCGGCAACCAGATCCGGGCCCTGCTGCTCGATCCCGCCCATCGCGACCTGACTCCGCTGTCGGAGCTGCTGCTGTACCAGGCGGCCCGCGCCCAGCACCTGGCGCGGGTGATCCTGCCGGCCCTGGCGGAGCGCAAGCTGGTGCTGTGCGATCGCTACAAGGACGCGACCCGGGCCTACCAGGGCGACGGGCGGCACCTTCCCGCGGAGCTGGTGGAGACGCTGAACCGACTCGACCTGCTCGCCCTGGAGCCCGATCTCACGCTGCTGTTCGACATCGATCCGGAGACGGCGTTGGCGCGGGCGCGCCGGCGCGAGGGCCGGGCGCCGAGGGATCAGTCGCGCTTCGAGCAGGAAGACATGGAATTCCACCGCCGGGTGCGGGACGCCTACCGCCGGCTGGCCGCTTCCCATCCTCAGAGGATCCGGGTCCTCGAAGGGGACGGTCGCATCGAGGAAGTCCACGAGCGGGTCGTCGCAGCCCTTCGATCCGCTCTCCCCTCCCTGGGTCTGCCTTGACCCGCCGCTTCGCGGAGCTGCGCGGACAAGGCGCCGTTGTCGCGGCCCTCGATCGCGCCTTGAACGAAAACCGCCTCGCCGGCGCGCTCCTGTTCCACGGTCCCGACGGGATCGGCAAGCTGACTGCCGCCATGGCCCTTGCCCGCGAGCTCCTGTGCGCGGCCGGATCGGCCGGCGCCTGCAGCGCCTGCTCCAGCTGCCGCAAGCTCGACGCCGCGGCGCTGCTCCATCCCGATCTCACGGTCCTGCATCCCCAGGGAGGCAAGGAAGAGCCGGCGGCCCGTCCCTCCGAGGAAAAAGCCAGCGCCGCTCTCGATCTGCACGCCCTGCAGGACGAGGTGCGCCGACATCCAGCCTGGAGGATTCCGGCGGAGATGGCCCGCCGGCGCCTGGCACAGCTCTACCTTTCGCCTTCCACCTCCCCCCGACGCTTGCTGCTGGTGCTCTCGGCCGAGCGGCTCAACGAGGAATCGGCCAACGCCCTGCTCAAGGTCCTCGAGGAGCCTCCGGCGCGGGCCGTGATCCTGCTGCTGACCGAGAACGCGGCGGCGCTGCTGCCGACCATCCGCTCGCGCTGCCGCGCCTTCCGCTTCGCGACCCTGGCCCGTGATGAGATCCGCCGCTGGCTCCGGGAGGTCGATCCCGGCCTCCCGGAGGGACAGGCGGCGCTCGCCGCGGCTTTGTCGGGAGGGCGCCCCGGAAAGGCCCTCGAGCTCGCTCCCGATCCACAGCGCTATCTGCAGCGCCGCTCCCGGCTGGGGAACATCCTCGCCGGAGCGGTCGAGGCCGGAGCATCCCCCGCCGCGGCGCTGTCCGCGACGGCGGCCCTCTTTCCCGAGGACGAGGCCACCGACGAGACGCTCTCAATGCTCGCCGATCTGGTGCGCGACGCGATGCTTCTGGGAAGCGGGTGCGACATGGCGGTATTGACCCACCCCGATTCGGCCCGCTCCGAGCAGCGTCTCGGAGTCTCCCCCTATCGCGCCGCCGAGCTGCTGGGACGTCTCGAGCGCACCCGCGAGGACCTGCGGCGCTTCGTCAACCGGCAGGTCGCGCTGGAATCCCTTCTTTTGGATCTGGTCAATCCGCCGACGCCCGCAACCGCCCGGAGCTGAGCCGCTTCCCGCCCGTCCGGAACCCGTCCCCGAAAGCCTTCCTCCGTCAATTGTTTCGCACCGCCGAGTACGATCTTTTCTATTGTCTTCGCAGCCGGCCGCACCATACTTCCGGTAGCTCGTCGTATCGCCCATTTGCGCAAGGACCGTGGAGGATGAACTCGGCAGATTCAGCGTTCGCGCAGGGGCATTCCCAGCTCGAGAAAAGCAAGGAGAACCCCGCGCGTCCGCCGCGGCAGGCTTCGCTGTGGCGCGACGCCTCCGGGGACTGGCAGTACGTTCCCAGCGGCAGCGCCGCCATGCAGAGCGTCGAGCAGAAGGCCCTGCGGGTGGCGCCGTCCCAGGAGACCGTCCTGATCCTGGGTGAGACGGGAGTCGGCAAAGACCTGCTGGCCCGTTTGATCCACCACAACTCCACACGCCGTGATCGTCCTTTCGTCCATCTCAACTGCGCTTCGCTGTCCGAAGGGCTGCTCGAATCCGAGCTGTTCGGCCACATGCGCGGGGCCTACACCGGCGCCGTCGAGAACCGCATGGGGCAGTTCGAAGCCGCCTCGGGAGGAACGCTCTTCCTGGACGAGATCGGCGAGATTCCGCCGCGCCTGCAGGCCAAGCTGCTGCACGTCCTGCAGGAGAGAAAGCTGTACCGGGTGGGCGGGCGCCAGGTGGTGGAGGTCGACGTGCGGGTGCTGGCCGCCACCAACCGCGATCTGACGCGCGACATCAAGGCGGGAACCTTCCGACAGGACCTCTATTACCGGCTCGGCGTGGTCTCCCTGCGCGTTCCGCCGCTGCGCGAGCGGCGCGAGGACCTCGAATCGCTGGCGCTGCACTTCCTGCGGCGCTACGCGACCCAGTACAACCGTCCGGAGCTTGCCGATCCCGGCCGCGACTTCTTCACGCTGCTCGGCGCCTCCGCCTGGCCCGGCAATATCCGCGAGCTGGAGAACGCCATCAAGCGCATGATCCTGCTCGGGGGAGACGCCGAGCTGGATGCGAGCCTCGAGGACGTGCCATGCGGCATGGCCGCGGGAGCTCCGGAGCCGGCGTCCGCGGCGCAGCCGGCGCTGCCGTCCCCCCGGTCCTTGCGCGAGGTCGCGCGCCACGCGGTGGAGCAGGCGGAGCGCGCCGCCATCCTCCAGTCCCTGGAGCGGCATGACTGGAACCGCCGCCGCGCCGCCCGTGAGCTCGAGATGAGCTATCGCTCCCTGCTCTACAAGATCAAGGACTACACGCTGACCCGGCGCTCGACCTCCGATCCGCAAGAGGATCCCGTGGAGCCCTGAGTCAGCCGGCGATCGCTTCGAGCGCCTGGAAGAGCGCGGCGCTCCGATGCCCATGCTCCGGGCAGCTCGCCCGCCGGACCGTCAGCGCCCGGATCACCTCGGATTCGTCGCCCAGCACGCGGGACTGGATCAGGGCCCGGCGGATCTTCTGCCCGACCTGCTCTCCTTCCGTTCCGCCCGTCTCCGGCAGCAGGACGAAGAGATCTCCCGCCTGGCTGGGAGCCACGCGGTCGACGGGGCGCAGCACGGAGCGCAGCACCCGCAGGCTGCGGGCACTGCGCAGCTCGTCCCCGCGGCGGGCAATGCCCTCCTGCGGGCGGAAGGCGATTTTCAGAAGCGTGCAGGCGCGAGCTCCCGAAGGCAGCCGCTGCAGCTCGGCGTCCACGAGCGAGCGGAAAGCTTCCGGCGACACCAGGCCGCCCGGGGTGGAGTCGGGTTCCACTCGCAGAGCGCGCTCGCCGCGCGACAGGCTCGGAAGCGCGTCCTCCACCACCAGGGCATACATCCACAGCAGGATGGCCTCGTCTTCCTCGAAGCGGCTCTCCCGGCCCAGGAGAATGGCGCCCCAGGGTTGCCCTTCCATCTGGATCGGGAAGCTGACGGCTGCCGGCTCGCCCAGCATGGCAAGCTCGGACTGCAGGCGCACTTCCTCGGGACCTGCGACCAGCAGCGGCTTGCCGGCCCGCATGGCGGCCGGCGAGATCTCGCCTCCACCGCGCAGCCCCTCGGGGATCCCTCCCGTGAAGCCCTGCGAAGCCGCCGCTTCGAGCGTCATCTCGGCGTCGCTCTTGAGGTAGAACACCCCGCGGCTCGCTCCCACCAGTCCGGCGGCGGTATGCAGAACCCTCTGCAGCGGGCGCCGATCGCGGCCGGCGCCGTGCAGCACCATGCAGGCATGCAGCAGGCGGTTCAGCTCGCGCCAGCGACGCCGGCCCATCTCGGCGCAAATCTCGGGCGGGCGGCGCACGCCGTAGCGCTGCTCCATCTCGGCAGCCAGGGAGACCCCCTGCGCCGTCCCCTTCGTCCCCTTCTGTTTTTGAATCATCTTCGTGCTCCTGTCCGGTATTTGATCCGGCTCGGATGTCCATTGGCCCGGCACGCCGGTGTCCTATTGACCGGCACGGCGGTGTCTTATTGACCGGCACGGCGGTGCCTATTGCCATCTCCGTGCCAAAAGACGGCAGCCGCCACGCGCGCCATCTTCTCCTTGGGTGGCGGGCCTTTGCCGGCATTCGTTCCCACGAAAAGGAGTGTTCCGCCCTGCGAGCGTGTCTGCAAACCTTCCGTCGGTGTGCAACCGCTTGCACGCTCACCGCCTCCGCGCCGCGGCCGACTCTGCACGACTTTGCAGACTCGCGTGCAAGTTGCACACACAAACCCCTCGCACTGCCGGTCTCTCCTCCCTGCAAATCCGTGGAAACCCTTGCGTCGCAAGCCCTTTGCCGCATTGCACGCCGCATGGCACGCCGCTTGCCATATCCCGCGCAACGGGTTTTCCAAACATCACTTTTAGGAGGAGGAACCATGAAGGCTTTGATGACCCGTCTGTGGAGAAGCGAAGAGGGCCAGGATCTGGCCGAGTACGCACTGCTCATCGCGCTGATCGCGCTCGTCGTGATCGCGGCGGTGACGGCCCTGGGCGGCCAGATTCAGACGGTGTTCAACAACATCGCGAAGGCCCTGAACCCCTAGAAATCGAAACGGGAATGCTGAGCTCCGGGAGGGGGCTCGAGCGAGCCCCCTCCCACTTTTCGAGGAACGAAACGCCGGAAGAATCCGGCGATGACTTTGGGCGGATGGAGGCGACGCGATGTTCCGGCAACGGATTTCAAGGCTGTTCCCGGGCGACCTTCTCGCGAGGACTGAGGGTCAGGACCTGGCCGAGTACGGGATGCTGGCCGCATTGATCGCCGTCGTCGTCATCGTGGCCCTCGTGACGGTCGGAAACGGCCTGGCAAGCTTGTGGGGAAACATAACAACCGCTTTTGCGGCGCTTTCTTAGGAAGCACGGGAGACGACGGTCGTGAAACTTACACTCATCATCTATCTGGCCGCCATCATCGTCGCGGGAATCGCCTGCTTCACCGACCTGCGCTCCCGTCGCATCTCCAACCAGCTGGTCCTTGCCGGCCTCGCGGCCGGCTGTTTCCTCAATACCCTGCGCGGCGGCTGGGCCGCCCTCGGGTGGAGCCTCGCCGGAGCGCTGCTCGGACTGGCGATCTTCCTCCCCTTCTTCGCGCTCGGCGGCATGGGTGCCGGCGACGTGAAGCTGCTGGCCTGCCTCGGCTCGATCCTGGGCCCGCGGGACCTGTTTGCCGTCGCCCTGGTCGGCGCTTTGGCCGGGGGCGTTCTGGCCCTCGGGGTCGCGTTGGCCAACGGTCGGCTTCTGTCCACGCTGAAAGGGATCGCGCAGCTGTTCGCCTTCTGGTTCACGGGAGGGCTGCGGCCTTCTCCTGTACTCAACCTCGGGAATCCCGGCACCTTGAAGATTCCCTACGCCGTTCCGGTGGCGGCGGGCACCCTCGTGGTGCTGCTGAGCCGGTGGAGCTGAAGATGCATCGATTCCGATCCGATCGCTCTGGACAGAACCTGGTGGAGTTCGCGCTCGTCGTGGTGCTGCTGCTGCTCATGGTGGTCGGCATCTGCGAGTTCGGCCGGGCCTGGAACCTCTATCAGGTTCTCGCCAACGCCGCCCGCGAGGGTGCGCGCCTGGCCGCGCTGCCCACCGGCTTCACCAATGACGCCGCGGTGGTCGCGCGCGTCAACAGCTACCTGAGCACCGCCAACGTGAAGAACAACGCCTCCGTCGTCATCGGCGGCGCCGGCGTGGACGGCGGCACCGGGACCCAGGTGTCCATCACCGTGACCGTCCCCTATTCCTTCATGTACGTGGGACCTGTGATTCGCATGATCAACACCGGCGCGACCGCCGGCGCCGACATCAACATCACCGCGCAGAGCGTGATGCGCAACGAGTAACGGAACGGACCGCTGCCGGAACCCGCAAGGGACCGAGCGTTTAAGGAGGAAGAACGTGAGAAGGATTCTCGTGATCGGCATCTTGATCCTGGCCATCGGCTCGGGCGGCGCCGCCAGCATCCTCACCTACAGGATGCTCAAGGAGCGGCAGGCCTCAGCCACGCCCACCAACCAGGCGGCCCCCACTTTCCCGCTGGTGGTGGCCACCACCAAGCTCCCCTACGGCACGGTGCTGCAGCCGGAGCACGTGAAGAGCGTGGAATGGGCCTCCTCGGTGAGGCCCGAAGGCTCCTTCTCCGATCCCCAGGCGGTCATGGGCCGCGCCATCATGGATGGCGTCGTCCCGGGCGAGCCGATCCTCGAGGCCCGGCTCGCGCCGAAAGACGCCGGCGGCGGACTGGCCAGCGTGATTCCCAAGGGAAAGCGAGCGGTCAGCGTGCGGGTCAACGAGATCATCGGCGTGGCCGGCTTCGTCCTGCCTCGCACGCGGGTCGACGTCGTCGTCAGCGTCAACCCCGGCGGTGAGAAGGCGAAAAGCGCCAGCAAGATGATCCTGCAGAACGTCGAAGTGCTGGCCGCCGGCCAGAAGATCGAGCAGGACGAGGAAGGCAAACCGGAGACCGTCAACGTCATCACCCTGCTGGTGACTCCGGAAGAGTCCGAGAAGCTGACGCTGGCCAGCCACGAGGGCGATCTGCAGCTGGCGCTGCGCAACAGCCTCGACATGGATCCCGTGACCACCAACGGCGCCCTGCTCGGACCGATGGTCGGAGGCACCCCCAAGGCGGCCCCGGCCGCCGCGCCCCGCGCCCACCCCGCCCCCAAACCCGCGGACACCGTGGAAGTAATCCGCGGAAATAAGCGTACAACGGAGAATTTCTAACCATGAACAGCCGACGATCCCCCCAGCACGTGACCCGGAAGCTGACCCTGTTCGCCCTGAGCCTCATCCTGGCGGCGACCAGTCTCTCGGCCCGCTCCCAGGAAACCCCTTCTCCCGTCGTGGAGCTGCGCTCGGTCGAGACCCAGCCGGCGCCCACGGGAGGCACGCGCGTGACCTTCCATGGTACCCAGCCGCTGGGCTACTCCCTCTCCTCGATCCAGGCCGGGAGCTGGACGATGACCATGGACGGCGTGGATTGTCGGCAGTCCGAGACGACGATGACCCCCGGAACCAAGGAGGTCGGCCGCATCGTGGTGCGCTCGGCCAACGGCAGCAAGGGCCGCACCGCGACCCGCATCGATTTCGAAGGTGCCGCTTCGGTGGAGCGCCGCGTCCGCCTCGACGGCAACGACCTGATGGTGGATTTGATGGTGAGCGCGGAGACGGCCCCGGAAGTCACCGTCCCCGTCAGCACTCCGGCTCCCCCGGTGGTCGCCCAGAGCACTCCGGCTCCCCCGGTGGTCGCCCAGAGCGCCCCGGCTACCCCGCTGGTCGCCAAGAGCGCCACGGTCATGCCCACGCACGCCAGTCTGAGCCTCAATGCCGGCACCGTGAAGACTGACGAAGGCGAGAGCACGCGCGAGCTGGTCGTCTCCAGCGGCAAGTCGCTGACCGTCGACCTGGAATCGTCCGTCACGCGCGTCTCCGTCGCCAATCCGGCGATTGCCGACGCGGTGGTCGTCTCTCCCCAGCAGATCCTGATCAACGGCCTGACGCACGGGACCACCAGCCTGGTGCTCTGGTTCCGCGGCGGCGCCTCGCGCACCTACAACCTGACGGTCCAGATGGACACCGAGGCGCTCTCCCGCCGTCTCCAGGAGTTCTTTCCCGACGAGCACATCGCCGTGGGCGCCTCCAAGGACACCATCGTCCTGTACGGCACCGTGAGCAATCCGGCGACCGGCGACAAGGCCGTCAAGCTGGCCACCGACTATACCGGCAAGGTCGTGAACAACATGTCCTACCCGGCCGAGGGCCGGCGGCAGGTCATGCTCAAGATCATGTTCGCCGAGGTCAGCAAGCAGGCGCTGACCGATCTGTCCGCCTCGCTGGTGCGCTTCGATCCGCTCAACCCGCGCGGCGACCACGAGGGAATGACCAATCTCGGCGGCCCCGCGGCCAGCGGCAACTTCGCCAATACCCCGGTCGGTCCCAACTTCAATTTCAACGACGCCATCAACGTCTACGGCTTCAGCTTCCGCGACAAGTGGGAGATCTTCATCACCGCCCTCAAGCAGCGCGGCCTGGCCCAGGTCCTGGCCGAGCCGACCCTGATCACCGCCGACGGCCAGAAGGCCAGCTTCCTGGCGGGCGGCGAGATCCCGGTCCCGGTCGCGCAGGCGGGCGCCGGCTTCACCTCGGTCACCGTGGAATGGAAGAAGTTCGGCATCAGCCTCGATTTCACTCCGACCGTGCGCGACAAGGACACCATTGTCATGCGGGTCACTCCCGAGGTCTCCTCGCTCGACTTCGCCAACGCCGTGGTCCTCTCCGGCTTCGCCATCCCGGCCCTGAAGACGCGGCGCGCCGATACCGAGATCGAGCTCAAGGAAGGACAGAGCTTCGCCATCGCCGGGCTGTACTCCTCCGACCTGGCTCAGGTCAAGAAGAAGATTCCGCTCATCGGCGACATCCCGGGCCTCGGCTACCTGTTCCGCAGCAAGAACCTGGAGAAGAACCGCAGCGAGCTGCTGGTCGTGGCGACCCCGACCTTCGTGAGGCCCAATCCGCCCGGCCAGGCCCCTCAGCCTCCGCAGTGGGACGAGAGCTTCGAGCTGGACAAGCCCAAGAAGACCAGCAAGCTCGAGACCCCGAAGCCGGTCGACGAATCCGCCGCCCAGACGCCCGTGGCGTCCAAGTAACGGCCAGGCATAGGAGCGAGGTGCAACATGTCGCAGCTTTGGAAGGATGAGAAAGGCGCCACAATGGTCTTCGTGGCCCTGGTCATGCTGGTCCTGATTGGCGCCGCGGCGCTGGCGATCGATGCCGGCGTTCTGTACACGGCGCGCACCCAGTGCCAGAACGCCGCCGACTCAGGGGCTCTGGCCTGCGGCGGACACATGCTGATGTTCAACACCCTGAACGCCGGCGTCGCGGCCAAGGCGACCGCCAAGGGCGTGGAGTACGCCAATTACAATCAGGTGCTGTCGACCCCCGTCGCCATCAACAACGGCGATGTCACGGTCGATTTGAACCTCAAGCGCTGCCGGGTCTGCGTGCCGCGCACCGCGGCCCGAGGCAATCCGGTGCCGACCTTCTTCGCCCGCATCTGGCGCAACTCGGTCGACGTCTCGGCCTGCGCCACCGCCGAAGTGGTCCTGGGTAATTCGATCAGCTGCATGAAACCCTGGGCTCTTCCCGACGCCTTCGCCGACACCAATGGCAACGGCAAGTACGACGCGGGCGAGTACTACGAGAAAGGCGTGACCTCCTACGCCACCGATTACCGCAACAACGGCTTCGACATCGGCGTACAGCTGATCGTCAAGCAGGCCAATCCCGGCTCCGCCATCGCGCCGGGCCAGTTCTTTCCGATCGATCTGCCGATTCCGGGCTCTCCCGACGTCGGCGGCGATCGCTACCGCGAGAACATCTCCGGCTGCAATCCCAGCACCATTTCCATCGGCGACACCCTGTGGACCCAGAACGGCAACCTGGTCGGACCGACCAAGCAGGGGGTCGAGGACCTGATCGCCCAGGACTCCGGCGCCAAGTGGGACGCCGCCAACAAGGTGATTACCGGCAGCAAGTACGGAGAGACCGGCAGCCCACGGATCATCCGCATCCCGTTCTTCGATCCGCGGTTTCCGTTCACCTCAGGCAAGCAGAGCTTCGTCGTCACCAACATCGCCAGCCTTTTCCTCGAGGACATCAGCGGCAACGGAACTGTTACAGCCCGCATTCTCCCCACTTCCGGCATCGGGCAAGGAGCATCCCCGGGCGGACTCCAAACCGTGAGGCTTGTCGAATAATGAAGACTTCGAAGACCCCCCCGACCGACCTGTTCGTCGTCACCGAGCGTCCCGCCTTCCTGGAGCAGGTGAAAAAGGCGGTTTCCGAGCATGATTCGATTCATGTGAAGGCGATGGAAAGCGGACCGCGCTCGGCGCGCCTGAACGGCTGCCTGACGGTCCTGGAGTCGAGCGAGACCTCCCTGATCCTGGTGGACACGGAGGCCGATGGCGCCTCGATGGCCCTCGTGCAGGAGATCTTCGACCGCCATCCCTCACCGCGCGTCTTCGTGGCCGGCGGCATGAGCGATCCGGGGCTGATGCTCCGGGCCCAGCAGGCCGGCGCCGCCGAGTTCATCCCCCTGCCCCTGGACGGCAAGGTCCTCTCGGAGGCGGTGGCCAGGTTCTGGAAGCGCTCCGCCCCCGCCGTGCATACCCACAAGGGGACGCGCGGCCGCGTCATGACCTTCCTCTCGGCGAAGGGCGGCTGCGGCGCCACCACCCTGGCGACCAA
This sequence comes from Candidatus Polarisedimenticolia bacterium, assembly GCA_035764505.1. NCBI lineage: Bacteria > Pseudomonadati > Acidobacteriota > Candidatus Polarisedimenticolia > Candidatus Polarisedimenticolia bacterium. The sequence continues at coordinate 7,555 of DASTZC010000287.1, read as the reverse complement.
CCTGGCGGTGACGCTGGCGAGCGCCGGACGCTCCACCCTCCTGGTGGATCTGGACCTCGCCGCCGGCGACGCCGCGCTCCTGTTGAACCTGAGCCCCAGCTTCAGCGTCAGCGACGCGGTCGCCAACACCCACCGCATGGACCGCGAGCTTCTCAACGGCATGGTCCTGCGGCACGTCTCGGGCCTCGAGGTCCTGGCGGCGAGCGAGTCGCTCGAGAAGGCCGTCAACACCGACCCGGCGCGCGTCGCCCAGCTCCTCCAGTTCGTGCGCGAGCAGTACGAGTTCGTGGTGGTGAACACCGGCGAGCTGACCGAGCCCTCCACCCAGGCGGGATTAGGGCAGTCCGACATGGTCCACGTGATCACCACGCTCGACCTGCTGGCGCTGCGCCGCGCCCAGTGGTGCCTGCGCCGGCTCGAGCAGAACGGCGTGGCGCGCGACCTGGTGCGCCTGGTGGTGAACCGCTACGACCGCAACCCTTACATCACGCTCGACGAGGCGGAGAAGGTGCTCGAGCTCAAGGTCTCCTGGACCGTGCCCCAGGACACCCGCTCGATCCCCGAAGCCCTCAACGACGGGATCCCGTTCGTCAGTCGCAACCGCAACGGCCTGGCCACCTGCTTCGAGGGATACGCCACGGCCCTGTCGCCCGGCGGCGAGGCCGCGGCCCCCGCCCGGCGCAAGGTGCTGGGGATCTTTCCGAAGGGCATGGCCCGCATTTCCCATCATGGAGCCTCGGCCTGAGCGGCCGTAGAAGGAGGAGCGCATGAAAGTCGACCTGTCCGCCGTGCCCACCACCTCGGAGTTCCAGCAGCTCAAGGCCAGGCTCCATCGCGAGGTCCTGGACCGGCTGAACCTGGAATCGCTGCAGCAGATGGATCGCGACTCCGCGACCCAGGGAATCCGGAGCCTGATCACCGACCTGATGAACCAGGAGTCGACGCCCCTCTCGACCTCGGAGAGGCGCGTCATCATGGACGAGATCCTGGACGAGATCTTCGGGCTGGGACCCCTCGAGCCGCTGCTTTCCGACACCTCGATCAACGACATCCTGGTGAACACCCACGACCAGATCTACGTGGAGCGCCACGGACGGCTGGAGCCGACGCCCGTCTCCTTCAAGGACGACAACCACCTGATGCAGATCATCGACCGCATCGTGTCGCGCGTCGGCCGCCGCATCGACGAGTCCTCGCCGATGGTCGATGCCCGCCTGGCGGACGGCTCGCGCATCAACGCCATCATCCCGCCGCTGTCGATCGACGGGCCGCACCTGTCGATCCGCAAGTTTCGCAAAGACGCGCTCTCGGGCGAAGACCTGATCCGCTATGGAACGATGACCCAGCCGATCCTCGACCTGCTCGCCGGCTGCGTGAAGGCGCGCATGAACGTGCTGATCTCCGGCGGCACCGGCTCCGGCAAGACCACCACGCTGAACGTCCTGTCGTCGTTCATTCCCAACAACGAGCGCATCGTGACGATCGAGGACTCGGCCGAGCTCCAGCTCCGGCAGGAGCACGTCGTCCGGCTGGAGACCCGGCCGCCCAACATCGAAGGCGAGGGCCAGGTGACCCAGCGGCAGCTGGTCATCAACAGCCTGCGTATGCGCCCCGACCGAATCGTGGTGGGCGAGGTGCGCGGCGGTGAGGCAATCGACATGCTGCAGGCCATGAACACCGGCCACGACGGCTCGCTGACCACCATCCACGCCAACACGCCGCGCGACGCCCTGTCCCGGCTCGAGACCATGGTGGCGATGGCCGGCTTCCAGCTTCCGCCGCGGGCCGTCAAGGAGCAGGTGGCCTCCGCCATCAACGTGGTCATCCAGATCGCCCGGCACTCCGACGGCACGCGCCGTCTGACCAGCCTCTCCGAGATCATCGGCATGGAGGAGGACGTCATCACCATGCAGGAGATCTTCGTGTTCGAGAAGTCGGGAATCGACGAAGAGGGCAAGGTGGTGGGCCGCTACCGCCCCACCGGCATCCGCCCGCGCTTCGCCGACCGCCTGCGGGTCGCCGGAATCCACCTGCCGCTGGAGATGTTCGACGAAAACGCCACGCTCGAGACCGCCCCCGCGGCCGCCGCCAGCGCCGCACGGGGCTGGAGGTAACCCATGTTGCTGCCCATCTTCCTGGTCTTCTGCGCCACCTCGCTGATGGTGATCGGCGTGAGCATGCTGCTGGTCCGCCAGCAGAGCCGCTCGGTGGACAAGCTCATGACGGCCCGCGTCTCCGCCGTGCTGGCGGCCGCCGGAGCCGGCGAGGAGGAGCTCAGCATCCTCAAGGACTCGACGCTCTCCGGCATCGGCCCCTTGCAGCAGCTGCTGCTGCGCTTCCGCGCCGGCGGCAAGATGAAGCGTCTGCTGGAGCAGGCCGACCTCAAGATGAAGACCGGTACGTTCGCCCTGTGGATCGCCGTGTGCGCCGTGGCCGGCTTCCTCGGCGCCCTGGGGTTCCGGCTGGGGGTGCTTCTGGCGATCCCGATCGGCGTGGCGCTGGCGTTCCTGCCGATCCTGATCGTGGTCCGAATCCGCAACAAGCGCTTCCGCCGCTTCGAGGCGCAGTTCCCTGACGCCATCGACCTGCTGGCCCGGGCCATCCGCGCCGGCCACGCCTTCAACACCGGCATCAAGATGATCGCCGACGAGATGCCTGACCCGGTCGGCAAAGAGTTCCAGCGGGTCTTCGAGGAGCAGAACTACGGGTTGCCGATGAAGAGCGCCCTGATGAACCTGCTGGATCGCGTCGCCCTGCTCGACCTCAAGCTGTTCGTGGTGGCGGTGCTGATCCAGCGCCAGTCGGGCGGCAACCTGGCAGAGCTGCTGGGAAAGATCTCGACCACCATCCGCGAGCGCTTCCGCATCTGGCGGCAGCTCAAGGTGCACACGGCGCAGGCGAAGCTGACCGGCATCATCCTGATGTGCCTGCCGCCGGTGATGGGACTCATCACGCTCTGCCTGAACTACGAGTACATGAAGATCATCTTCAACGATACTTGGGGTATCCGCTTGCTGATTGCCGCCGGGGTGATGCAGCTGGTCGGGCTGCTGTGGATCCGCAAGATCGTCAACATCGAGGTATAGCCGATGAATATCGAGATGACCGTCCTCTTCGGATTGATCGCCACGTTCACGATCTCGCTGTCGGCCGCCGCCTACCTGGCCCTCAAGCCCCGCCGCGCCGCGGTGGATCGCCTGGGACGGCTCCCGGAATCCTCGATCGCGGCCGCGACGGAGGGCCTCGGCCCGGCACTGGCCACCACGCCGGTGGACTCGCGCCAGGCCGGCTTCCTGCGGAAGCGCATGCTGCGCACGCCGATCTCGATGGCCAGTGCCTCCAAGACCCAGAAGCTGCTGCACTACGCGGGGCACCGCACCGGCACCGCGCTGTCCACCTACAACACCATCCGCCTGGTCTGCATGGTGTGCATGCCCACGGCGTTCTTCCTGGGCACCCTCAAGATCCACATGATGCCGGCGACACGCTTCCTCATCACCGCCCTGCTGGCGCTGCTCGGCATGATGCTGCCCAAGATGGTCCTGAAGAGCCAGGCGCGCGGCCGCCAGCACCGCCTCAAGCTGAGCCTGCCGGATGCGCTGGACCTGCTGGTCATCTGCGTGGAAGCCGGCATGGGGCTGAACCAGGCGATCGTGAAGGTCTCCGAGGAGCTGGAGCGGACGCACCAGGAGATCAGCGAGGAGCTGAAGCTGGTCAATCTGGAGATCCGGGCCGGCAGGACGCGCGTCGAGGCCCTCAAGAACCTGGGCGAGCGCACGGGCGTCGACGACATCATCGCCCTGGCCGCCATGCTGATCCAGACCGACAAGTTCGGGACCAGCGTCGCCAAGTCGCTGCGCGTCCACTCCGACTGCCTGCGCACCGAGCGCATCCAGCGCGCCGAGGAGGCCGCCGCCAAGACGACGATCAAGCTGATCTTCCCGCTCCTGTTCTGCATCTTCCCCGCGCTGCTGGTGGTGATCCTCGGCCCGGCCTTCCTGAACCTCGCCCGGATCTTCAGCGACACGATCCAGGCGACGGCCAAATGAGGGGGCTGCGATGCGCGCCGTGAATCCCCGCAGCGAAGCCGAGCTGGCCACTCAGGTGGTCAAGGCCGACACCTTCTGGACCCGCCTGCGCGGCCTGACCGGGCGCACGGGGCTGGAGAGCGGCGAGGCGCTATGGATCGTCCCGTGCCGGAGCATCCACACGCACGGCATGGCCTTTCCGATCGACGTGGTTTTCCTGGACCGCGACCGCAACGTCGTGGGGCTGGAGGAGAACCTCTCCCCCGGACGCTTCGCCCCGATCCGCTGGAAGGCGAGGACCGTCCTGGAGCTCCCGGCAGGCACCGTCCGGCGCAGCCGGACCCGCATCGGCGACCGGATCGAAATCGAACCCAAGGAGGCATGAGATGAGCACGCGGACCGCGATGGAAGTCATCAACGCTACGACGCACGACTCGGAAACTCCCCGCGCGCCCAGGACCCCCGAGGAAACCGGGCTCTCGGCCGCCTTTCTCTTCGACCTGACGCTCAAGACCCTGTACTACCAGAACGAGATGCGCGGCACCGAGCTCGCCGACGCGCTGCGCCTGCCCTTCAACGTCCTGGAAGGGACGCTCGAGGCGCTCAAGCGCGAGCGACTCATCGAGATGAAGGGGAACGACGGCCCCAGCCGCGCGGCCTATCGATACTGCATCCTCTCCGCCGGGCGGGACCGGGCCCGCGAGGCGATGGCCGTGAGCCGCTATGTCGGCCCGGCGCCGGTGTCCCTGGCCGAATACTCCCGGCGCGTGACGCTGCAGAACCTCGGGCTGGAGCGCATTCCCGCCGACCGGCTGCGCGAGGCTTTCTCCCACATCGTGATGCAGCCCGGGCTGCTGGAGCGCGTCGGTCCGGCGGTGGCGGCGCGCAAGACCCTGTTCCTGTACGGCGCCCCCGGCAACGGCAAGACGATGCTGGCCGAGGCGATCGGGCGGGCCCTGGGGGGAGCCATCCACATCCCGCACGCCGTCGAGATGGACCAGCAGGTGATCAAGGTCTACGACCCCGTATTCCATGGGGACGAGGAGACGGCCGGATCGGAAGACACGCCGCTGTCGGGCGACCTGCGCGATCGCCGCTGGGTGCGCGCCCGCCGGCCCGTGGTCTTCAGCGGCGGCGAGCTGACGCTGGAGATGCTGGATCTCATCTTCAACGAGCGGGAGGGCTTCTACCAGGCGCCGCTGCAGATGAAGTCGAACGGCGGCGTCTTCATCCTCGACGACTTCGGACGCCAGCTCGTCCAGCCGCGCGACCTGCTGAACCGCTGGATCGTGCCGCTGGACCGCGCCGTGGACTACCTGACGCTGCACACCGGTCGCAAGTTCCCGGTCCCCTTCCGCAGCCTCGTGATCTTCGCCACCAACCTGCGTCCGCACGACCTGGTGGACGAGGCGTTCCTGCGGCGCATCCGCTACAAGATCGCCATTACCGATCCGTCGCGCGCCGAATACCGCGAGATCTTCCTGCGCGAGTGCGAGCGGCACCACGTGGCCGGCGGGGAATGGGCGGTGGATTACCTGTTCGAGGAGTACTACGGCAAGCAGGGGATCCCGGTCCGCTGCTGCCATCCGCGCGACCTCCTGGACAAGGTGGTGGATGCCGCGCGCTTCGCCGGGGGCGAGCCGTCGCTCGACGCCACGACCCTGGATCGGGTCTGCGGCTCCTACTTCCTGTCGGAGGAAGCCGAGCTGTCGATGTAGGGGGCTTCAGACCAGTCTCGGTGGGCCGGGGGGCACCACCGGAAGCGTCAGAACGCTATGCAGGCCGGGGGGGACGGCCACAATCCGCCGAGCCATGCTTGCCAGGATGGAAGCAGTGGCGGAATCCCCCGGAATTCCTCCGGGAATGACCAGCTCGAGGGTCGGGTCCCCCTCCAGCATGATGTGATCTTCTTCCCTGCCGACCGCCGCGGCAATCGTCACTTGAAGGAGGAGGCGGTCCTCCCCGTCCACCTTGAGAACCGCGCGCGTCCGCGTGCCGAGCACCGTTCCGGGCTCGAAAGTGCGGCTTCCCATGGTGATCTCGTGCTGCGCGATCACCGGCTCGCTCGACTCCTCGATGCCCCGCGTGCTCCAGCCCAAGGCCGATCCCAATAGCGCCGCCGATTCGGCCAGCCCCACGTGCCCCATGCCTCCCACCGCCTGCTCCTTGGTCCGGTAGGCTTCGAGCGTCAGCCCCATCCCCACTTTCAGCTGCAGCGGCTCGCGGCGGTCGGTCACCTCGACGGAGCGCAGCGCCTCGACCCGGTCGATGCGCCGGCAGGCGGTGGCCAGCAGCGCCGGCAGCAGATCGAGCGCGAAGCCCGGGTTGATCCCGGCGCCGACCAGGCCGACGCCGTTGCGCCTCGCCAGATCGTCCAGACGCTGTCCGAGCTCGGGATGCCGCAGGAAGGGGTAAGAGAGCTCCTCGCACGAGGAGACGCAGTGGTACCCCATCGACAGGATCTCCTCCAGCTGCGGCATCACCTCCTTGAGGCGGGAGCCGGTGGCGTGCAGGACGACACGCGGCTGCGGAGGCGTCGGCAGATCCCCGAGGTTCGGCACGACGCGCGGCAGGTTGTGCGCCTGCGGCCCCACCAGCTCGTCGAGCGGCCGGCCAGCGTTTCCCGGCGCCCGGTCCACGGCGCCGGTCAGCTCCAGATCGGCGCGCGACAGCACTTCCTTGGCCAGCGCGACGCCGATGGGCCCCATGCCGAACTGCACGACCTTGATGGGCGAGCTCAAGATTTTTTCCTCGACGATGACCCGCACAGGATAGGCGGGGCCCTTCTGGCTGTCAATCATCGTCGCGGCGCTCCGGGAAAGAGGCTCGATCGCCGCGCGGCGGCCGCGGAGGCGAGGAGTCGAGAGGTGATACGATGCGCCGGCCGGAGGCATGAAACGACAGGAGGGAGCTTGGGTCTTCCGGGAGTCCGCATCGGGCATGCGAGCGATCGTCGCGCGGCCACCGGCATCACGGTGGTGCTGTGCGAGAAGGGGGCGGTGTGCGGGCTGGACGTGCGCGGCGGCGGCTCCTCGCTGCGCAATCCCACGGTGGCGCTGCCCGGCCACCGGGTGCAAAGGGTGCATGCCATCTTCTTCGCCGGCGGCAGCGGCTTCGGCCTGGACGCAGGGGCCGGCGTGATGACCTACCTGGAAGGACGGCGGGTCGGCTTTCCGGTTCGCGGGGTGCGCATCCCGATCGTCACCGGGGCCATCCTGTTCGATCTGGGCGTGGGAAGCTCGCGGCGGCGGCCCGACGCGGCGATGGCGCGGCGCGCCTGCCGCGCCGCCCGTGCGTCGCGCGTGGCGGAAGGAAGCGTCGGGGCCGGGACGGGCGCGACGGTGGGAAAGTATTACGGTATGCCACGTGCCATGAAGGGGGGCGTCGGCATCGCGACGCTGCGCCGCGGCAGCCTGGCGGTCGGCGCGCTGGCGGTGGTCAACGCCTTCGGCGACGTGCGCCATCCGGTCAGCGGAGAGCTCCTGGCGGGGGCGCGCCGCACCCCCCGGGGAAGCGGCCTGGCCGGC
>DASTZC010000286.1 GCA_035764505.1 Candidatus Polarisedimenticolia bacterium | reverse complement strand
GACCACGGCACCGCCTACGACATCGCGGGGCGCGGCACCGCCGATCCCTCCAGCCTCAACGCCGCCGTGGCCCTCGCGGTGCGCCTCACTTCCGGCAGCTGAATCACGGACGATCCGCCGCCTTTTCTGTTTCCCGCAATTTCTTCCACGCCAGATCGCGATTCCGCAGCGCCCACGGATCCCCTGGGTAGAGCTTCAGTGCCTTGTCACACCAGGGTAAGCTCCCCCGTCAACCAGACAGTCCAAAAATCGTACTCTCTGGGCGGTTGAAGCCTCGGCAAGAACTGAACCGGAGGCATCCCGCCAACGTTGCTGTCGATTGCTTCAGAGGAAAGCGCGCTGGACCGTGGCCAGGAAGTCGGGGTGCAGGGAACGGGCCGAGGCGACGATGTCGCCCGAGTCGAGGAATCCGCGCCGCCCGTGGAAGTCGGTGACCACGCCTCCGGCCTCCTCCACGATGAGCGAGCCGGCCGCGATGTCCCAGGCCGACAGCCCGCACTCCCAGAAGCCGTCCAGCCTCCCGCAGGCGACGTAGCAGCAATCGAGCGACGCCGATCCGTCGCGCCGCACGCCGGAAGCGGCGCGGATGAAACTCTCCAGCGAAGCCATGAACTGGGACAGCCGGTCCATCGAGCGAAAGGGGAAGCCGGTCACCAGCAAGGATCGTCCCAGATCTCCGCAGGAAGAAACTCGGATGGGAGCATCGTTCAGGGTGGCGCCGCCGCCGCGCGCGGCCGTAAACAGCTCGTCGCGCCAGGGATCGTAAACGGCTCCCGCCACGACCTCGCCTTCGGCGCGCGCGGCGATCGATACGGCGAAGAAGGGGTAGCGGTGGATGTAGTTCGTCGTGCCGTCGAGCGGATCGATGATCCACTCCACCTCGCTGCCCGCCGCGGGCGCCGACTCTTCCGCCAGGAAGCCGTGATCGGGATGGCGCGAGCGGATCCAGGCGATGATCGCCGCCTCCGCCTCGCGGTCGACGCGCGTGACGTAGTCGTTGCGCCCCTTGTCGGTGATCCCCAGCGGCTCCGGAGCCTCCAGGTTGCGGCGCAGCACCTCGCCTCCGACCCGAGCGGCGTCGACCGCCGTGGCGCGCAGGATCTCAGGCGCGACGGTGGGCTTTGCCATAGGCCTTCAGGAGCCGTTCGGTCGAGACGTGGGTGTATTTCTGTGTGGTGGACAGCGACGCATGGCCCAGCAGCTCCTGGATGGAGCGCAGGTCGGCGCCGGCATCCAGCAGGTGCGTGGCGAAGGAATGCCGCAAGGTGTGCGGCGAGACCTTGCGGGTGATGGCCGCCGACTCCAGGGCATGATTCAGGATGCGCCGCACGCTCCGGACGTTGAGCCGGGTGCCGCGAAAATTCAGGAACAGCGCGTCCTTCCCCGAGCCGGGGCGCGGCTCCAGCTCCGCCCGGCGCTTCAGGTATCCGCGGATCGCCTTGACCGCCTGGGAGCCGACCGGCACCAGGCGCTCCTTCCGTCCCTTGCCCAGCACCCGCACCATCCCCTCGCCCAGGTCGAGATCGTCGAACTCGAGCGCGGTCAGCTCGGAGACGCGCAGTCCGGAGGCGTAGAGCAGCTCCAGGATGGCGCGATCGCGCGCCCCGAGCGGCATCGATCCGTCGGGCATATCCAGCAGGTGGCTCATCTCCCCGACGCTGAGCTGCCTGGGCAGGCGACGCTCCTGCCGCGGCGTCGACACCGCCTCGGCCGGATTGTCCTTGACCTTGCCGCGCCGCTTCAGGTAGCGGAAGAAGGAGCGCAGCGCCGCGAGCTTGCGCGCCACGGTGGATTTCTTGATGCCGCGCTCGTGCAGATCTCCCAGGAACCCGCGGATCAGGAGTCGGTCGACACGCCGCGGATCGGCATCGCCTCCTCCGAGCTCGCGCCCCGCGAAGGCGTCGAACTCGCCGAGATCCGACGCGTAGGCACGGATCGTCTCGGGCGAGCTGTTCTGATCGAGGTGCAGATGTTTCAGGTAGGCGCGGATGGCGCGCTCCATTCAGGGCTCGCGCTCGTGACGAGGAATCATCCCGGGATCCCCGCCGGCTGGAGCGCCGCAAGGAACTCTCCGAGATCATCGAGGGCGCGGCGTACCAGCATCTCGCGGCGCGCCCGCTTGTCGCGAATCGGACGATCCAGGGCCGGCAGCAGGCCGAAGGCCATGTTGGTCGGCTGGTAGTCCTTCACGTCGGCGGAGGAGATGTAGCGTCCCAGGCAGCCGAGCGCCGTGGTCGGCGGGAAGGGAAGGACCTCCAGCCCCTCCGCCAGCCGCGCCGCGTGCATGCCGGCCATCAGTCCCGACGCTGCCGATTCCAGGTAGCCTTCGACTCCGGAGACCTGTCCGGCGAAGAAGAGGTCGGGGCGCCTGCGCGCCTGGAAGGTGGCCATCAGGATCGCCGGCGCGTTGATGTAGCTGTTGCGATGGATCATGCCGAGGCGGACGAAGGAAGCCTGCTCCAGTCCCGGGATCATCCGGAAGATGCGCTCCTGCTCGCCCCAGCGCAGGCTGTTCTGGAAGCCGACCAGGTTGAAGTGCTCCGCTGCCGCATTGTCCTGCCGCAGCTGGACCACCGCGTGCGGGCGGCGGCCCGTCTTCGGATCCACCAGCCCCACCGGCTTCATCGGGCCGAAGCGTAGCGTGTCGCGGCCGCGCCGCGCCATCTCCTCGATCGGCAGGCACCCCTCGAAGTAGCCGGTTTTCTCGAACTCGTGCTTCGGGACGGTCGCCGCCGCGAGGATGGCGTCGATGAAGCGCTCGTAGGTTTCCTCGTCCATCGGACAGTTCAGGTAGTCCTCGTCCCCCTTGCCGTAGCGGCTGGCCCGGAAGACCTTCGAGAGATCGAGCGAGTCGGACTCGACGATGGGGGAGACGGCGTCGAAGAAGTAGAGGTAGCCGCGGCCGGTGAAGCGGCCGATGTCGGCGGAGAGCGACTCCGAGACGAGCGGCCCGGTGGCGAGGATGGCAATCGCTTCTTTCGGAATCTCCTCGACCTCGCGCCGGTGGAGATGGATCAGCGGTTCGCCCTCCAATGCCTCGGTGACGCCGCGGGCGAAGCGCTCGCGGTCCACGGCCAGGGCGGAGCCCGCGGGAATCCGCGTGGCATCGGCGATGCGCAGGATGAGCGAGCCGCAGCGCCGCATCTCCTCCTTGAGGAGCCCCGTCGCGGTGTCCATCAGGTTCGACTTGAAGGTGTTGCTGCAGACCAGCTCGGCGCAATCGGCGGTCTTGTGCGCCGCCGTGGGCTTCGCCGGGCGCATCTCATAGAGATCCACCGGATGGCCGCGGCGTGCCAGCTGCCAGGCCGCCTCCGACCCGGCCAGCCCCGCCCCGACGATCTGGATGGCAGGTTTCGTTATCAACGGTTCCCCCGGCCGACTCGCGGTGAGGGCTGATTCTAGTGGATTGTAGGAGGGGGAGACAAGGACAGCGGTGCGAAGTGCGAGCGCTCGGGAGAAAACCCCCGGCGCCGTCGCTGGCGGCGCCGGGGCGGAGGTGGCCTTCAGTTGCAGCCGCAGGCACCCGGCGGGCAGGGATCCGGCAGCTGGCAGTTCGCATCGGGAACGTCGCAGGTGTAGTTGCAGCACCCCCCGGGACCGCACGTGTTGTTGAACTGGCACTTGAAGCCGCCACCTTGACAGTAGCTCACCTGGCAGGGACCGCACTGGGGCGCCGAGTGCACCACATCGAACCACGCGTCCTGGTCGGGATGTCCGTTCTGGGTGTTGCGATTATCACTCCAGACACCATAGATCTTGGTGCTGCTCGCGTCGGCCTCGTTGTAGTC
>DASTZC010000285.1 GCA_035764505.1 Candidatus Polarisedimenticolia bacterium | reverse complement strand
CTCCAGCTTGCGGGCCGCCTCCTCGGTGACCGCCAGCGCGCCGGCCTCCCCGGCCCCCGGCGTCTCACCAAACCCCTGGTGGACCAGCACCTCCAGCCGCTTGGCCACGGGGTCGTAGACCTGGATGTTTCCCTTCTCGGTGCCGGTGAACTCCGCCGCCGCGGCCAGGATCTGGCGCAGCAGCGACTGGAAATCGCCCGCCTGGACCAGGCGAGTGCTCAGCGCCTGCAGGCGCGCCATGGCCACCAGGTCCTCGGCCGCCAGCCCGCGGCTGAGGCGCAGCGACTCGTCGATCGCCTTGCTCTCGGTGATGTCACGCGCGAACAGCGCAATGCCGCCGTCCCCCATCGGGTAGGCCTTGCCCGCGAACCACCGCTTCCAGGGCTCGTAGAAGACCTCGTATTCGGCGGCGACGCGCTCGCTCATGGCACGCTGCATCTGCGCGTAGGCCTCGTTGCCCACCGCGTCGGGATAGACCTCCCAGATGTCCCGGCCGAGCAGCTCGTCGCGGTTTTTCCCCAGGCTCCGCAGTCCCGCGTCGTTGATGAACGTGAAGCGCCAGCCGGCGTCCAGAGTGAAGAAGATGTCGTTCATGCTGCCCAGGATGCCTGCGAGGCGCTCGTCGCTGGCCCGCGCCAGCCGCTCCCGCTCGGCGGCGCGCCGCCCCTGCCGGCCGATCGCGCCGGCGGTCCACCCCAGCAGCCCGAGGAGCAGCGTGATCTCGACCAGAGTTCGCAGGGCCGTCCCGAACTCCATGTCGTACAGACCGGCAGTCTGCCCGCGCAGACGCAGCAGTCCGAGCAGGATGGGAAGGATCACGATGGCGGGCACGGCGCTGCGGACCAGCGTTCCGGCCGGGCTGTCCTCGATCAGCCAGCGCGTCGGCGCACGCTCCGGGACGGAGAACAGCAGGGCCGCCGAGAGCGCGAAGATGAAGCTGCTCGTCTGCCAGGCGATGGCCGAGATCTTGGGGAGGGTGTAGAGGGCATGGGCGCCGTACAGATAGCCGATGAGAGAGAGCAGGGCAATGGTCAGCGTGACGAACGCCACGTGGGGAACGAACGCGCGGGCGCGCGGGCCCAGCGCGGCGAGCACCAGCGCCACGCCGATCAGGGTCCAGGAGACGGAGCCCGGCGGCCCCATGCGCCCCGTGAACAGGACTCCCTTCTGTCCCCAGGTGCGTCCGAACATGAGGAGGGTATCGACCCCGAGATCGACGCCGCTGACGTACTGAAAAACGGCCGTGCCGCCGAGGAAGGTGACGATGCCCCCGAGGAGGGCGGCCGTGCGGCGGTGCCCCCACAGGAGAAGGATCAGGGACGCGCTGGCGCAGACCGCCGCGAGCGCGGTGTTCGGCTGGATGCAGATGCCGTCGTTGTCCCAGTCGGTCAGCCGGGGCATGTCGGCGACCCAGCCGGCGAAGGAAACCAGTCCGCCGAAGAAGCCGTAGCCGGCCAGACCCACCGCCAGGGCATGAAGGCGCCGCTCCAGCTTGGCGGACACGGGGTACTCGGGGGCGGAACTGGCCGTGGGCAAGCGGGATCTACTCCCTGAAATCGCGCCCGCTTCCGGATTCTCCGAGGTCCTCGCGCCCGAGGCCTAAGCCGCGGCTGACGAGGGTCATCGAGAAGAAGGCGCCGGTCCCCTTTGGAACGAGGCTACTCTGCGTTCGCGCCGCCAAATCCCGGTTTGGATTGAACCGTAAGTGTAAGACTCGGGACGGGGTTTGTCCAGATGATCCTGGGAGGGCCACTCCATGAGACGCGGCCGGGTAGGCGCCCCGACGCGGTCAGTTCTCCGTGGAAGTCGAGAGGGTGGCCACCAGCTTCAAGAGGACATCCGGGTCGACAGGCTTGATGAGATGTCCATCGAAGCCCGCCTCCTCGGTTCGGCGCCGGTCTTCCTCCTGGCCCCAGCCGGTCTGGGCGATCAGCGTCATGGATCGGGACCAGGGTTGCTCCCGGATGCGCCGGCAGGCATCGTACCCGTTGAGGCGCGGCATGCCGATATCCAGGAGGACTATGTCGGGATGCAGGGTCTGGGCCGCCTCGACGGCCTCGACCCCGTCCATCGCCGTGTGGGTCTCGTGCCCCATCAGCTTGAGCAGCAGGGCGAGCGATTGGGCCGAGTCGCGGTTGTCGTCCGCCACCAGGATGCGGTAGGAACGGGTCTCCGGGGCGGCCGCCGCCGGAGCCAGGCGCCGCGCAACCGGCGCCCCGGGCACCGGCAGACGCACCACGAACTCGCATCCGCGGCCGGGACCCTCGCTGTGCGCCTCGACGGCGCCTCCGTGCAGCTCCACCAGGCTCTTCACCAGCGTCAGCCCGATGCCCAGCCCGCTTTTGGCACGCTCGAGGGATGTGTCGACCTGGGCGAACATGTCGAAGATGCGCGACAGCTGGTCCGGGGCGATTCCGATCCCCTGGTCACGGACCCTCACGGCCACTTCGCCGGCAGTATCTCCCCGCGGCGGGGCGAGCTCGGCGCTCAGCGTGATCCGCCCGCCGCGCTCCATGTACTTGCAGGAATTGTCCAGCAGGTTGGCGAAGACCTGGGTCAGCCGGATCGGGTCCCCCTCGAGGACCACAGGCTCCTCCGGCAGGTGGATCGTCACCTCGTGCCCCAGGCTGGCGCAGACGGGGCGGATGCACTCCAGTGCCTGCTCCACCACCGCAGCCAGCTCGACGCGCTCCTTGCGCAGCTCGATCTTGTTCCGGGTGATGCGGCTGACGTCGACCAGGTCGTCCACCAGCCGGACCATCAGGCTCACCTGGCGCTCGAGCATCTCGCAGGTCTCCTGGACCGGCTCGCCGCCCCGCTGGCGCAGGATGCTGATGGAGTTGCGGATCGGCGCCAGCGGGTTGCGCAGCTCGTGCGCCAGCATCGCCAGGAACTCGTTCTTGCGGCGGTCCGCCTCGCGCAGCGCCTGCTGCGCGAGCGCCAGCTGCTCGTGGTGCTTCTGGCTGGTCAGATCGGTGACCAGCACGCCGATCATCGCGCCGCAATCGGGCGGCAGCTCGCTAAAGGTGAGATAGGCCGGGATCAGCCCTCCGCCGGCGCGCTGGAGACGGGCCTCGCCCCGGCCCGAGCCTGCCTGCGTCCGGCGCAGGAGGCCGTCGTAGATGGGGCGGTCCTCCGCCACGACGAAGTCGAGCAGCCGGGATCCCATCAGCTTCTCGGGCGGCATATTCAGCAGCTCGGGCAGCCGGCGGTTGCAGTAGACGATGGTGCCGTCCGCGTGCAGCGTCGCCACCCCCTGTTGCATCTCCTCGACGAAGATGCGGTAGGGGCGGTCCGCACCCTCCAGGGTGTAGACGCGGTGACTGTTCGCTTCCTCCAGGACGAAGGCGTCGACGGCGCCCTTCTGGATGGCATGGATGGTTTCTTCGGCTTCGCGCAGCCGGGCGTCCAGCTCGGCGTTGCGCGCCTCCAGGTCCTCGAGCGTCGCGGAGGCGCTTTTCTTGGTCTCCGGCTTCGTCATCGGAACTCTGCCTCGCGGAACCGGATCAGGATTTGGCTCCATGCGGCTTGGGCTCCAGGTTCAATCCGGCGAGGACCCGGTCCTCGTCCTGCAGGTCGCCGATCAAGCGTCGCAAAGGGCGGGGCAGCTTCTTGACCAGCGTGGGCATGGCGACGATCTGCGCCTCGCGGGCAAGGTGCGGCTGCTGGTAAAGGTCGATGACCTCCAGCTCGTAGCGCCCCTCGAGATGCTCCCGGCAGATCGACTTCACCGCGGCCACCGCCTCCGAGGAGCGCGGCGTCATCCCGGTGACGTACAGGCGCAGCACGTAGCGCTCCTGGCTCGGCCCGCGCTCGAGCAACCGCTCGAACGCCGCCGTGCTGTCGCGCCTGGCATGCTTCATCGACTTCACACTTTCTCTCGGGCGCTCAGTGCGCCCGGACTCTTAGGAAGGGCGCAGGTTCAATCCCACCAGGGTCCGCTCGGAGTTGCGCAGATCCCCCACGATCCGGCGCAGCGGCTCCGGCAGCTTCCGCACCAGGGTCGGGATCGCCACGATCTGGTCCCCGGCCGCCAGCTGCGGTTGCACGAGCAGGTCGATCACCTCGATGCGGTACCTGCCCGGCAGGTGCTCCTCACACAGTTTTTTGAGGTTCGCGAAGGCCGCGACGGACTTCGGCGTCTGGCCGGCGACGTAGAGCCGCAGCGCCCAGACTTCCTCTCTTTCTGTCGTTGGTTCCTGCTCGACGGTTTTGGGCTGCTTTTTCATGCACGACTCCTTTGCCGTTGCGGGACCGAGGGCCTGGCTCGACCGTCGAGACTCCCTCGTCTGCCTTGCGGCTCGCTGCCATGCGATCCCGATCCTTCCGGATGACCTCGGCGCGGGCCCGCTCCTGTCCGATGACCCGCTTCGCCTCCTCTTCTTCCGCTTCGAACTCCTTGCGCAACACCAGGATGTGGGCCTCCAGGGCCTCACGCTTCCGATTCAGCTCGCGCCGCTTGGCGTCGATTTCCTGCTGCCGGCGCAGCGCCACCGCCGCCTCGCGCGCCTCCTGCGCCATCCTGGCCGAGCCGGTCAGCACTCCCGCCTCGCCGAGATAGACCTCGGCCAGCTCGATGCCCCGGTCGGTCAGGAGGAACTCGCGGATCTGGTTGGAGTGGGCCATGCCGCGCGACTTGAGGACATACATCGCCCGGTTGCGCTCGCCTCCCAGCTCGATGTCCCGCAGGAGCAGCCAGGTGTCCACCAGCGAGGAGATGAATATATCGGTCTTCTCCTGGTCGGCATCGGTGGTCATGCAGGTCAGCAGGGCGGTGACCTCCATGCCTTTGAGGAAGTCGATCAGGCGTGTCAGCATCGCCGTCGAGTCCCGCCGGTTGGCTCCCTGGCTCAGGTTGCTGATCGGATCCACGATCACCACCTCCGGCTTGACCTCCTGAACCAGCTTGTGGATCGTCGCCAGGTGCATCTCCAGGCCATGGACGCCGGAGCGCGTCGCGTGAAAGCGGAGCAGGCCTTTGCGGACGTACGGCTCCAGGTCGATGCCGATGGAGCGCATGTTGCGCACGATCTGCAGAGGAGACTCCTCGAAAGCGAGATACAGGCAGCGCTTGCCGCGCCTGCAGGTTTCCCGCGCCAGGTGGGCGGCGATGCTGCTCTTGCCGCTGCCCGCCGTCCCCGAGACCATGACGGTGCTGCCGCGGTAGTAGCCGCCGCCGTGCAGCATGGCGTCGAGCCGGTCGATGCCGGTCGAAATCCGCTCGTCGCTGACCGCATGCTGCAGCCCGAGCGAGGTGATCGGCAGCACGCTGAAGCCGTCCTCGTCGATGAGGAACGGGTACTCGTTGGTGCCGTGGGCCGATCCGCGGTACTTGACCACGCGCAGCCGCCGGGTGGAAACCTGGTCGACGACGCGGTGATCCAGGAGGATGACGCAATCGGAGACATACTCTTCCATTCCGTGCCGCGTCAGGGTCCCCTCCCCCCTCTCCCCGGTGATCACTGCGGTCACCCCACGGTCCTTGAGCCAGCGGAACAGACGCCGCAGCTCGGCGCGCAGGATCCCGGTGTTCTGCAGCCCGCTGAACAGGGCCTCGATGGTATCGAGCACGATGCGCTTTGCCTTGACGGTATCGATGGCGTGGCCGATGCGGATGAACAGCCCCTCGAGGTCGTACTCCCCCGCCTCCTCGATTTCGCCGCGCTCGATGCGCACGAAGTCGACCATCAGCTTCTTGCGCTTGATCAGGTCGTCCAGGTCGAAGCCGAGCGAGCGCACGTTCTGCCCTAGCTCCTGGGCGTTCTCCTCGAAGGCCACGAACACTCCCGGCTCGTTGTAATGCATCGCTCCCCGCACGAGGAACTCCATCCCCAGCAGGGTCTTGCCGCATCCGGCGCTGCCGCACACCAGCGTGGGGCGGCCGCGCGGGAGCCCGCCGCCGGTGACCTCGTCAAGCCCCTGGATGCCGGTGGGCGCCTTGGGCAGGCTGCGCTCGGCGGATTTCGAGCCACTATCGGTCTTCATCTGTACCCTTGTCGAATAAACACACCAGGGATTCTTCCGAGATCTACGATCCGGATGCACCCTGGTCACGCACGCCCGACGTACCGCGCAATGCCGGTACCGTTGCCGTTGACGGCTCGATAGACCGATGGAAAGGCATTTTCCCGCTGCAGCGGACTTCGCATCCGAGGGTTAGGGATTCGCGAAGTCGGAATGAATAATTGAAGCTCATGCAGTATGAATGAGGGGGATGACCCTAAGCAATTACAGAGAACTACGTAAAACCCGTCGGAGTGCCCGGTTCAAGACAAGGCGGAGCCGGCGCGTGCCCGCGGCGCCTTCCCGGGCGCGGCGCGAGCCGGCATGCGCACGGTGAACTCCGAACCTTTCCCCGGCCCGGCGCTGCGCGCCTCGATTCTTCCGCCGTGCAGCTCGATCAGCACCTGCGGCGGGCCGCAGTAGCCATGGCGTAATCAATTGGGAATCGTCGAAGCTGGCTCATCTCGGCTCAGCGAGCATGCTTCGGCAATTCGACTCGAAGGCCCGCGCTGGCCCGCCCGGGATGTGCGAGCCGAAGCCTGACCGCAGATTCGGGTCGGTCGTCGCCTCCATTGAACGGCAGATGGTCGAAGGCGGTGCATGTCTCCCCGACGCATCAGCTGCGGAAAACTACGTAGCCTGTCCGCTTTCGAAAACCCGATGGTCAGGAAACCTCGGGGCGTCTGTCCTCGCTGGACGAGGAGGGCTTCGAGAGGAACGCGGCGGCTCCGAGGACCATGGCGCTTGCCAGCCAGGTGATCGGCGGCACGGCGACATAGTAGAACGCCGCCTGGGCCTGGCGGGGCCAGACGGCGTCCATCGCATAGATCGCGAGCGAGACGAACGCGACGAGGAGAGTCACCGCATGGAGCGTCCGACGAACGCGCGCCGGCCATTTGTCCGACAGACGATCCGCCAGGGCCAGGCTGGCGAAGGGGGCGCCCACCCAGACGGTGAACATCGCCGTGATCAGCAAGTGCTTGTTGTACCGGCCGTGGTAGAGCATCAGGCCGAAAGAGCCGATGGCACCGGCGATCAGCGCGATGCGCGCGATCCGCCGCAAGGCCTCCGGGCCGGCCGTGCTCATGGGATTTCCGGCGCCTCATCGCGCAGGAGAGAGTACATCCACTGATCCAGGATTCTCCCATCCTTGACGGCGCTCTGCCGCAGCGTCCCTTCCAGTCGGTATCCCGCCTTCTCCAGGACGCGGGCCGAGGCCCGGTTCGTAGCATAGGGCACGGCATACAGCCGCCTCAGCTCCGGGTGGGAACGGAAAGCATGGGCGCTCAGCAGCCGCAGCGCCGCGGTCGCCACTCCCTTCCCGCGGAACTCGGAGCCCAGCCAGTACCCCACCTCCGCTCCGATCCGCTCCACGTCGGTGCGCGGCATGTATCCGATACCGCCCGCCAGATGTCCGCCGACCTCGATGGCGAAGTTGCGGGGGGGTTGGATCGCTACGGCCATCGCGATGAAGCGCCTCGCATCCTCGATCCCGTAAGGATGCGGAAAGAGGTCCCTCAATCCGAGCCAGACGCTGCGATCGTTGGCCTGCTGCGCCAGCGCTTCCGCATCGGCTTCACGCCATTCGCGCAGCACGATCGTTCCCTCCTTCAGGTCCACGATTCCCTATCCTTATTATTGTCAGGCCTGTCTGCTCGCCGGCGGCGCGCTTGGGCGACAGCATTGTTACAACGGAACACGAAGCCTGCGCAAGAGTATCGGCTAAGAACGCCTTGCTTCAAGGAGGTTTCGTGAAACGCTTCGGGAGGGTGGAGCTCCTTGCGTCAGGAAGCGCGCACGATCGGCTGGATATGCGGGACGGGAACCGCGGCGCAGTGCTGGTAGGCCTTGGTGAACTCGGCCCCGAACAGGACGATCTGCGCGGAATAGTAGACCCAGACCAGGATGATCATGACCGAGCCGGCGGCGCCGTAGGTGGAGGTCATGGAGCTGGCTCCGAGGTAGAGGCCGATCAGCGATTTGCCGGCCGTGAACAGGACCGCGGTCGCCAGGCCTCCCACCCACGCCGCGCGCCAGGCGACCAGCGCGTCGGGCA
>DASTZC010000284.1 GCA_035764505.1 Candidatus Polarisedimenticolia bacterium | reverse complement strand
ACAGACGATCATCTTCGCGTTGATCCTGATCCTGCTCGGCACCGGGGTCCTGGTGGCGCGCCACAATCTGAAGGTCGGGCGCGGCGACCGCCGCGGGGCCCTGCGCCTGTCGCTGTATACGCTGCTGCTCTTCCTGGCCATCTGGTTCCTGGCGGCGAGCCATGTTCCCTCCCTGGTCGGGGAGTGGAGGATGGTCCAGCAGGCGCTCGGGTTCGGGTTGTACCTGGGGGGACTGGTCTGGATCTTCTATATCGCGGTCGAGCCCTTCGTGCGCCGCCGCTGGCCCGGGGCTCTCGTCTCCTGGACGCGCCTGACCGCCGGCCGGCTCACCGATCCCCTGGTGGGGCGCGACATCCTGGTGGGTTGCGTCGCGGGGGCGGCCGTGACGCTGTTGACCTTGCTCGACTACTATCTGGGACCGACGTTGGGCGGTGCCCCGCCGCCGCGTCCGCTCCCCTCGTCGCTGGGCGCCCTCCTGAGCGTGCGCGGTTTCGTGTACACGGTCCTCGGCTTCCAGCTCAACGCCGTGATCAACGGCATGATCATGGTCGCCTCCTTTTTCTTCTTCCTGGCGCTGCTGCGCCGCCAATGGCTGGCGACGACCGCGGTGCTGATCCTCGGGACGAGCCTGTTCGTGGTGGTGATCGGCAGCGGCAGCCTGCCGCTGGACATCGCGGTCTACGGGGCCTGCGCCGGCATCATGCTGACGACGGTGATGCGCTTCGGCCTGCTGAGCCTTATTGCGGCCTTCTTCATTTTGTACCAGGGCTTTCCGCTCACTTACGATTCGGGACAGTGGTACTTCGGCGGCACCGTGATGACCCTGTGCCTGGCCGCGGGGCTCGGCTTGTACGGGTTCCTGGTGTCGCGGCGCGGGCGGGGATTCCGTCTGGCCTGACAGACGCCTCTCAGGCGCCGCCCTCGGCGGAGAGGACCTCGCTGCCGGCGGCCTGCACCAGCACGTCATCCTCGAGACGCACGCCGAATTCTCCCGGAAGATAGATCCCGGGCTCGACCGTGACCGTCATTCCTTCCGCCAGGGCGAGCGGGTTGCCTGCCACCAGGTAGGGGGGCTCGTGCCCCTGTAATCCGATGCCGTGTCCCAGGCGGTGCGTGAAATACCGCGCGAATCCCGCCTTGCGGATGATGGAGCGGGCCGCCTCGTCGGCGGCGGAGGCGGGGATCCCGGCACGGGCGGCGCGGAAGCCCGCCTCCTGCGCGGCGCGCACCGTCTCGTGCACTTGCGAGTAGCGCTCGGGCGGGCGCCCGAACGCGAAGGTGCGGGTGACATCCGAGCTGTAGCCGTGGATCTTCGTTCCCATGTCGAAGAGCACCACGTCGCTCTCCCGCAGACGCGCGGAGCCGGGCCCGCGATGCGGCACCGCCGAGTTGGCGCCGAATTGCACCAGCCCATCCAGCTCGCCGCCCGATTCCTGGGCGATCGCCTTCGCCCGCGCCAGCAGCTCCTCCTCCGAAACTCCCGCCTTCAGCTCCTTCATCAGCTGGCCAATCGCGGCGACGGTAATCTGCGCCCCGGCGCGAATCAGCTCGACCTCCTCGGGCTCCTTCCTCATCCGGAACTCCGCCAGCAGGGGCGTGGCGCTGCTGATGCGGGCGCCCGGCATGCGGTGCGACAGGGGAGCGAGGTCGTCAAGCCAGGTCGTTCCTTCCACCGAGAGGCGCGGCGACGGCCCGACGCGCGTGAGGATGCCGACCAGCGCCGCCACGGGATCCTGCGATTCCTCCCAGGTCGTCAGCCGCCCCGGCATCCCGGAGCCGGTCAGGCGCTCCGCCTCGAAGGCGGGTCCGAGCGACTCGCACGTTCCGTCGCGGCGCATGACCATCGCGATGAGCCGCTCGCTGCGACCCAGATCGGCCCCCGTCAGGTAGAGAAGCGATGGAGAAGGGGTGAGCAGCAAAGCATCGATTCCCTCCTGCTCCATGCGGGCCGCCACCTTCTCGCGGCGGGCCGCATAGCGCTCCGGCGGGATGGGGGGAGGAAGTGTTGCGGGCCTGGCCGCCGGCTTGGCATCCACGTCGGGAGACGGCGAGCGCGAGGCGGCATCGCCGCAGCGCAGCAGGGTGGCGGCGGCCGCGGCGGCCGACAGCGCCAGCAGGTCGCGGCGCGATTTATCCAAGGCTGGTCTCCACGGGGGACGGCACCGCCGGCCGCAGGAAAAGCTCGCGCATCTCCGCGCCGCGCTCGCGCAGGAAGGCGCGCGTGGAGCGGTAGCCGTAATCGAGGATCTGCACGCGCGAGGCGTAGCTGAGGATGTGCTGGGCGAACAGGACGGTGTCGGTGCCTCCCGGCTCCACCAGGACGATCTTCGCCCAGGGATGCGAGACCTTGAGTCGCGCCAGGATCATCTCCAGCTTCTCGTGGCTGTTGATGCGCGCCGCCTGGTCCCAGACGTAGGAGATCCCCTTCTCCGCGATGCGCACGCAGCCACCCGAGAAGGAGGGAATGCAGACGCGGCTCTGGTCATTTTGTATGGGCACGATGGGATTCAACACCAGGATCCGGTCGGCTCCCTGGTTGATGGCGATGTCGACGTGCGCCAGCTGCGCCGTACCGCCGTCGACATAATCCACCCCGTCGATCGACACCGGCTCGAAGTAGAAGGGGAGGGCGGAAGACGCGGCAATGGCGCGCGAGATCGGCACGTCGCGGCTGCCTTCGTCTCCGAAGACGGTGCGCATCGGCCGGTCGAGCGAGATGGCCGGGATGTACAGCTCCTTCTTGAGGCCGCGGAACGAGGGGGAGAGATCCATCTGGCGCATCAGCGAATCGAGGTAGCGGATGTAGTCGCGCATGGAGAACAGTCCCGAAGGGAGGTTCTCTTGAAGGAGCCCCAGCAGGCTCTGGAGCGAGAAGGGGGTGCGGTGGCGACGGTAGTAGCGGTACACCGCCGGCATCATGCCGAGCGTGCGCCTCAGGGAGCGTCGGAAGTTCTCCCAGTCGAAGCGGAAGATGTCCTCGGCCCGGAAATTCAGCGGGTGCTTCTGGCTGGTGGCGATGATGTCCATCACCGAGGCGGGGCTGACGCCGTTGGCCAGCAGCATGCCGACCACCGCGCCGGCGCTGGTGCCGATGTAGCAATCGAAATCGAGGGAGGAGAGCTCGCCGGCGAAGAAGTCGTCGAAGGCGCGCAGGCAGCCGAACTCGTACATGGCCCCGGTGATCCCCCCGCCCACCAGGACCAGGGCCCGCTTGCCTCCCCGTCCGCCGTGGATTCCCGCCGGGGTCATGTTCCCTCCGCCGGCGGGATGACCTCGAGGATGGTAATCGCCTGCTGCTCGGAGAAGCCCTCCATGCGCGAGCCGGACACCTTGCCGCCCAGCGCGATGCGCAGGGTCGTGACGGCGCCGGCCAGGATATTCACCGGGTCACGGGCATCGCTCCCCAGGACGTGCCAGTCGGGCCCGGCCTTCGCCGCCACTCCCGCCGCCAGCCGGTGCGCCCCCTCGGGAACCTCCACCGTGAGGCTCTCCGGAAGATCCAGCACCAGAGTCTCGAATCCCTTCATCTTGCCCGGATGGCTGCCGGGACGGAACAGCAGCTTCTCGTGCCGCGCGAACTCCTTGAGCTCGGTCCGATCCTGCCAGTGGTCGGGGACATGGTCGGGCCGCGTGCAGACGACGAAGAAAGCCAGCTCCTCCACTTCGGCCTTCTGCAGCATCCCCAGCTCGTTGGCCGCCCAGCGCGGCGTCTTCTTGATGACCTGGAAGACCGCGGGCTCGCCGGCTTTCTTGCCCTCCCCGCCCGGGGCGACGCGGATTTCAAGCTTGCCCATCGGCACCGCCGGGTGAGGTGGAGGCGGCGGCACCGGGTTTTCCGCCTGCCGCCGCCGCATGGCGGCGAGGACACGGTCGCTGACGCCGACGCGCTGCAGCTCGACCACCACCTCCGGCTCCAGGTCGAACGAGACCTTGGGCGCCGCGTCAATCTTCTTCACGATGTCGGCTTCGGGAAGCCGCTGCATCACCATCCGGACGACGGCTTCGTTGTCGAGAGGCGGCGCTTCCGGGGCGGCGGCGTGGCCCGCCGCCGCATGCGCCAACCCCAGCAGAAGGAGCGGGACGAAGGCAAGCGGCTGTCTCACCTAAGTCTCGAGGACCAGGCCGTCATAGGCCAGATGGACCGACGCCGGGAGCAGCGCCTGGGTCTCGGCGTGCTCCACGTCATGGCTCATGTGAACGAGGTAGGCGAGGCGCGGCTGCAGGTCGGCGAGAATCGCCAGCGCCTGGGGAATCGACAGGTGGGTCGGGTGCACCGTGGGCCGCAATGCGTCCAGGACCAGAATGTCGAGATCGGCGAGGGCGCGCATCGATTCCGGCGGAATCCGGTTGCAGTCGGTGCAATAGGCGAAATTGCCGATGCGGTAGCCCGTGACCTCGAGATCGCCGTGCCAGAGGCGCACAGGAGTCACCACCTCGCCGAGGAGATCGAAAGGAGCTTCGATGCGACGCAGGTCGAGGCGCGGCTTGCCGCCGCCTTCCTGGGTCTCCTCGAAGGCGTACCAGAAGGTGCGCCGCAGCTGATCGAGGGTCGAGGGACTGCCGTACACCGGGAGATCGGCTCGCTGGCGGAAGTTGTAGATGCGCAAGTCGTCCAGTCCCATGACGTGATCGGCATGCGCGTGCGTGTAGAGGACGGCATCGAGACGGTCGATGCGGTGCCGCAGGGCCTGCTGGCGGAAATCACTCGAGGAATCGACCAGAATCCTGAAATCTCTCCACTCCAGGAGCAGCGAAGGCCTCAGACGCTGGTTGCGGGGATCGCTCGAGGTGCAGACCCGGCAGCCGCAGCCGATGACCGGGACGCCGGTGGAGGTCCCCGTGCCGAGAAACGTCACTCTCATGGATCGAATCCCGCCGATCGCCGGCCGCTTTCCGACCCGCTTCGGACCCGGATTCGGCGAGGCGCGCCGTCATTCTATCAAAGGATGATGCTGCGCAGAATGTCGCGCGCCGCGACGGCGGGACTGGAAGCGCCGGTGACGGGCCTGCCGATCACCAGGAAGTTGGCCCCCGCCTCGACCGCCTCGCGCGGGGTCAAGATGCGCACCTGATCGTCGGCCGAGGAACCCTCGGGACGTATGCCCGGCGCCACCAGGACGAAATCGGGTCCGCAGCGCTCGCGCAGCGCGGCAATCTCGCGCCCCGAGGCGACGGCACCATCGAGGCCGGCCTCCTTGCCCAGCGCCGCCAGGGCCAGGACCTGCTCGAGAGGAGGGCGGCCGATGCCGACGGCGGGGAGATCCTCCTCGCCCAGGCTGGTGAGCACCGTGATGCCGAGCAGCGCCGGTCGCCGCAGCCGGTTCATGGCGCAGACCGCCTCCATCTCGTCGGCGGCCCGGCGCAGCATGGCGGCGCCGCCGGACAGGTGCACGTCCACCATGGCGACCCCGAGCTTCGCCGCCTCGGCGCAGGCGCGCGCCACGGTGTTCGGGATGTCGTGGAACTTCAGGTCGAGGAAGACTTCTGCTCCGAGTCCCTTCAGGTCGCGGATAACGCTGGGCCCGGCCGCGGTGAACAGCTCCATGCCGACCTTGAAGAGGGAGACCTGCCCCCTCAGCGCGCGGACCAGATCGAGGGCCTTGTCTCTCGAAGGGGTATCCAGCGCTACGATCAACTCGGCTCGTTGCTTCATCGAAGGGTGATTCTCACAAATCTGGCCTTCCGGAGCAAGAGGAACGCACCCTGCCACGAGATTCTCATGCCGATGATACCCGTTCCGGGATCCGTTCAGGTTATTCAGAGCTGGAGGCAGAGAAAATTCCTTGACAGATATTCCGAATCGCCGTACCCAGTATGTCAGGGAATTCAAGGCTGCGCCGACGGCGTGCCCCAGTTCCACTTCTCACGCATCAACGGGCCGACGACGGTCATCCAGGACTGGTCGACGGTCGCGTCGATCAAGCTCAGCAACGAGGTCGACGGAGACAACTTCGGCGTCGAGGTCCGCTGCTGCTCGGATACGTCCTGCACCACCGCGCTGGTCACCACCCCACAAGGGGCTGGGGCCTGCGTGCCTGTCGGGATGCGCATTGCCGACATTCCCGTCGCGCCATGCGTGGCCGGTGAAAACCTGGTGGCCGGACAGTGCCGCGCTGGGTTTACGACTTGGTCGTTCGGAGCGGCCGCATGCGGCGCCCTGGGGGCAACGGGCTCGTTGATCTGTGCCACGACCCACAACTGGGAACACCATGTGGACCCCGATACCCTTGGGCCGCATGCCGGATGGGTATGCCACGCGCGCGTTCCAGCGCTTTGGGGCAATGCCTTTGTCACGACGGGACCTTTTCCTCTCGTCCCCCCTCCCTTGCTTCTGGCAGTCCCCTGGAATCCGATTCCAATTGCATCGGCCAGCTGCAACGTCGTCGGCGGTGCTCAACACCTGCGATGTGGACGGTGCCCCGTTATTCGGGGTCCCGCCAGGACCGCTTCCTCCCGATTTCACTTGCGGCGATAGCGCAATTCCTCCCGTGGGAACGGTCACGTTCTACGAGGCCGGGTATAGCGGTATGGTCGCAGGACCGGCCTGCACGGCGGTAGGTCCCAATTTCGACAATCCCGCGCCGCAAGATTGCTATCGCTGGGACGCTCCGGGGCCACTCGGTCTCGTACTGGGCCCCGCCTGCCCGTAGGAACGGAAAACTGCTCCATCCTTCGAGCGGGGTCCGAGGGCCCCGCTTTTTTCTTTGGGGGGAGCTTCGCCATTTCAGGGTGGAAGGGAATCGGATTGCGACGGGGAGTTGACCCTGCCGTGTCTGGTCTGGATAATTTCCGAGATCTTGCTTTGCGGGAACTTGGACGCCGTTGCAGGCGGCGGCTGAGAAGCGCCGCGCCTGAACGGCCGCCGCTTGATCAGGTGCTTTACCGGGACTGGGATCTATGGGGAAGACTGCGGCGTCTGAACTTTGCAGTTTGCCTGGAGGATCTTGGACACCGTTGCAGGCGGCGGCTGAGAAGCGCCGCGCCTGAACGGCCGCCGCAGAATAGGTGACATGAGCAAACCTTCGAAGCTGATTACGGGGGCGCTGGCGGCCGCAGCGCTGATTGCGGGAATCAGCGTCTTCCTGGCGCTGGAGCGCCAGCCGGCAGGCAGTCCGGCGGAGCTGGGTGACATCCAGGTCATTTCGAAGGGAAGGCCTCTCAATCTGCGGACCCACCTGGTGGCGGGGAAATACACGCTGTTCGACTATTACGCCGACTGGTGTCCGCCCTGCCGGGAGCTCTCGCCGCTGCTGGAGGATCTGGCGCGCAGCCACGACAATCTGGCGCTGCGCAAGATCGACATCGTCAGCTGGAGCCATCCGGTGGCCCAGCAGCAGGGCGTGACCGATCTCCCGTTCCTGCGCCTCTACGGCCCCGACGGCACGCTGGTCGCCGAAGGGGACCAGGCGATCGCCGAGCTGCATCGTCTCTTCGGCTTCGAGCTCCCCCGCCAGGATATGTAATTTTGGGGTTACCCTGGTGATCAGCGTCACCGTTGCAGGCGGCGGCTGAGAATCGCCGCGCCTGAACGGCCGCCGCTTGAACGCCTGAACGGCGAACTACGAAGCGGTTCCACTCCTCAGATGACCTCTTGAAAGATCCCTTGGCAGGATCGACAGGCTCCCACCCCGTTTCTCCAAAGCGCATGATCAAGCGGAAGTCTTCAGGCGAGCCGAATTGATCCGGCCTCATCAAGGCACTCTGTGAGTAGGGCACCTGATCAAGCGGCGGCCGTTCAGGCGCGGCCGCTTTGTGCCGCCGCCTGAAACGGTGCCCCTGGTCACTACGATTTCTTATAAGACTTGGCAGGGCCGACCTTCACCACCTCGAGACGTATCCGGATCGTGCCGGGCCCGTTGGCTTTGAGCGCGCGCGCCGCGGCGTACGAGAGATCGAGAATCCTCCCCTTGAGAAACGGCCCGCGATCGTTGATCCGCACCACGGCGGTCACGCCGTTCTCGAGGTTCGTCACCTTGACCATGGTATTGAAGGGCAGCTTCTGATGGGCGGCCGTCATGCCGAGCATGTTGTAGCGCTCGCCGTTGGCCGTCGTCTTGCCGTGAAAAGTGGGACCGTACCAGGAGGCCGTTCCCTCCTGCCGGAAGGCGGACCAGTCGGCGGGGGTCTGGGGGGCCTTGGAGGGAGTGCTGGCGCAGCGCGCGGCGAGAAGCACGAAAAAGACCGCGGCAAACAGCTGCGCCGCGCGCCGGCGATGGGGTCGAGTCATCCAGGGCTCCGAGCCCCGCTTCAGGTGGCGTACTCCGGAGCGGGGCCGCCGTCGCGTACCGTTCCGACCAGGTCGTTGACGTCCTCGACGCCCATATCCTGCATCGCCTCCGACAATCCGTCCAGGATTTTCACCGACGAGGCCGGGTCGATGAAGTTGGCGGTCCCCACCTGAATGGCCCGGGCCCCCACCAGGATGAACTCCAGCGCGTCGGTGGCGCTCATGATCCCGCCCATGCCGATGATCGGCGTCTTCAGGTCGCGAAAGACCTTGTGCACCAGATGCAGCGCTTGCGGCTTGATGGCGGGTCCCGACACACCGCCGACGCCGTTCGCCAGGACGAGTTTCCGGCGGCGGACGTCGACCGCGATCCCCAGGAAGGTGTTCACCAGGGAGAGGATGTCGGCACCCTCGCCGGCGGCGACGCGGGCGATAGCCGTGATGTCGGTGACGTTGGGCGTGAGCTTCACGATGAGGGGAAGGGTGGTGACCTTGCGCACCGCCGACACCACCCGGGCCGTCCCGTCGGGGTCGCAGCCGAAGACCATGCCGCCGCGGGCGGTGTTGGGGCAGGAGATGTTCAGCTCCAACGCCGCCACCCCGTCGGCGCCGGAGAGGATGCGCGCCACCTCCACGTATTCCTCCACCGTCTCGCCAAAAACGTTGGCGATGATCGCCGCGCCGCAGTTCTTCAGCGGCGGGAGCTTCACCTTCACGAACTCCTCGACCCCGACATTCGCCAGGCCGATGGCGTTGATCATTCCGGCCGGCGTCTCGAAGGTGCGCGGCGGCGCGTTTCCCTTGCGCGGCATCAGGGAGAGCCCCTTGACGCAAATCCCGCCGAGACGCGACAGGTCGATGAAGGGAAGGAACTCGGTCCCGTAGCCGAAGGTTCCTGAAGCCGTGATCACGGGGTTTTTCAGGGTCAGCGGCCCGAGCCGTACTTCGAGGCGAGGGGAAGAGCTCATCGCCACAGGATCTCCGCCGCGGCGAACGTGGGGCCGTCGACGCAGATGCGGCGATAGGCCCATCCTTCCGCCGTGCGTGACTTCACCACGCATCCGAGACAGGCGCCGATGCCGCACCCCATGTACGACTCCAGAGAGAGCTGGGCTGGAATTCCTGCCGGCACCACCACGCCGCTGGTTGCCTCGAGCATGGCGTGCGGCCCGCAGGCGTAGACGATGGCGCCTGGAGAAGACTGAATCGCCTCCTTCAAAAGGTCGGTGACCAGGCCTTTTCTCCCGTGCGACCCGTCCTCCGTCGCCGTGCGGGTCTCGACGCTCCGTGAGGCGAACCACTCCAGGCGCACCAGGTCGTGCGTTCCGCGCGCCCCGAACAGGAGGATCGGATGCAGTCCGGCCCGCTGCAAGGCGCCGACCAGAAAAGGAAAGATGGCGACGCCGATTCCGCCGGCCACCATGAGCGCCGGCCCCTTCGCAGTGCCCGCGGGAATCTCGAAAGGGCGGCCCAGAGGGCCGAGGACCTGCAGGTTCTCTCCGGCCCTCAGACGCGCCAGCCGGTCGGTTCCGCGCCCGACGATCTTATGGAGCACTTGAATGCGGCCCGGCTTTCCCGCTTCGGGAGGAAGAACGTCGCTGATGCTCATCGGCCGCGGCAGGAAGGGATCCCAGGCGCCGCCGAAGCGCAGCATGACGAACTGGCCGGCGCGCGCCGAAGCGGCGATCAGATCGGCTTCCAG
>DASTZC010000283.1 GCA_035764505.1 Candidatus Polarisedimenticolia bacterium | reverse complement strand
TGCTGGCGGTGGCGGCCGCGCTCGTCCCGCTGGGCTTCATCCTCTTCTTCGTCCTCAGCCGCGGGCTCTCCTCGGTGGACCTCGCCTTCTTCACCCAGATGCCCAGGCCGGTGGGCGAGGCCGGCGGCGGCATGGCCAACGCCATCGTCGGCACGCTGATCCTGATCGGCATGGCCGCGCTGCTGGGGGTGCCCGTCGGAGTGCTTTCGGGGATCTACCTTTCGGAGTACCGCACCACGCCCCTGGCGTCGGCGGTGCGCTTCTGCGCCGACGTCCTCAACGGGGTGCCGTCGATCGTGATCGGGATCTTCGCCTATACCATCGCGGTGCTTCCCTTCAAGAGGTTCTCGGCGTTCGCCGGCTCCCTGGCGCTGGGAGTCATGATGATTCCGATCATCCTGCGCACCACCGAGGAGCTTCTCAAGCTCGTTCCGGAGACGCTGAGGGAAGGCTCCATGGCGCTGGGCGCGACGCGCGCCGCCACGGTCTTCCGGGTCATCCTGCCGGCCTCGCTTCCGGGGATTCTGACCGGCGTCCTGGTGGCCCTGGCCCGGGTCGCGGGGGAAACCGCCCCGCTGCTGTTCACCTCGTTCAACAACCGTTACTGGTCCACGACCCTGAACCAGCCCATGGCGTCGCTCACGGTACAGGTTTACACTTACGCCCAGTCGCCCTACGATGACTGGCATCGCCAGGCGTGGGCCGGGGCGACGGTCCTGATCTTCTCGGTCCTGGCTTTCTCCATGCTGTCGCGCTGGGCCACGCGCCGCCTGGAGCGGATGCATCAACCATGACGCGTATCACCCTGGCTCCTGGAGAGCCGATGCCCCCCCTGCCGAAGACGGTCACCGTCGAGCGCGCTCGTGACGACTCGGCTCCCGCGCCGGAGACCAAGGTCGAGCTGCGCGGCATGGGCTTCCACTATCCGGGCCGGCAGGCGCTGAAGGACATCAACCTCACCGTGCCGGAGCATCGCGTGACCGCCATCATCGGTCCTTCCGGCTGCGGGAAGTCCACCCTGATCAAATCGATCAACCGGATCGCCGAGATCGGCACCGACGTGAAGGTGGAAGGCGAGGTCCTCTTCGACGGCAGCAACGTCTACGCGCCCGGCACCGACCTGGTGGACTTGCGGCGCCGCGTCGGCATGCTGTTCCAGAAGCCGAACCCGTTTCCCAAGTCGATCTTCGAGAACGTCGCGTTCGGCCCCCGCATCCACCGTGCGCCCCGGCGCTCCGAGCTGGAGGCCATCGTGGAGAAGAGCCTGCGGCAGGCGGCGCTGTGGGACGAGGTCTCGGATCGGCTGCACACCTCCGCCATGGCGCTGTCGGGCGGCCAGCAGCAGCGCGTCTGCCTGGCGCGGGTGCTGGCGGTGGATCCGGAGGTCATCCTCATGGACGAGCCCTGCTCGGCGCTCGATCCCATCTCCACGGCGCGCATCGAGGAGCTGATCGACGAGCTCAGGAGCCGCTACACGGTGGTCATCGTCACCCACAACATGCAGCAGGCGGCCCGGGTCTCGGATCGAACCGCGTTCCTGCTGAGCGGCGCCCTGGTGGAAGTGGACCGGACGGAGAAGATCTTCACCAATCCTTCCGATCGGCGGACCGAGGACTACATCACCGGCCGCTTCGGATAGGAGTGCCCGCAGCAATCCGCGAAGGAGAAAGCGCGTTGGAACACACCAGCCGGCAATACGAGAGGGACCTGCAGCAGCTCAAGGAGAAGATCCTGCTCCTGGGAGGCACCGTGGAGCTGATGATCGCCTCCTCCATGAAATCGCTTCTGTCGCGCGATTCGGAGCAGGCGAAGGGCGTCATCGACTCCGACCCACGGGTCGACGCGATGGAGCTGGACATCGACCATCTCTGCGTCAGCCTGCTGGCCCTGCGCCAGCCCGCCGCATCCGATCTGCGCTTCATCACCACCGCCCTGAAAATCGTCACCGATCTCGAGCGCATCGGGGACCTGACCGTCAACATCGCCGAGCGGGCCATCGAGCTGAACGAGGAGCCGCCGCTGAAGCCCTACATCGACATCCCGCGCATGGCCTCCAAGGTGGCGGGCATGGTGCACCAGGCGCTCGACGCCTTCGTGAACCGTAACTCGGCCATGGCGCGCGAGGTGCTGGGGGAGGACGACGACGTCGACCGCCTCAACGTGCAGCTGTTCCGCGAGCTGCTCACCTACATGATCGAGGAGCCGCGCAACGTCGCCCGAGCCCTGCGCATCACCTTCATCGCCAAGTACCTGGAGCGCATCGCCGATCACGCCACCAACATCGCGCAGATGGTGATCTTCCTGTGCGAGGGTATGGACGTGCGGCACACACCCGCCGGACGCGGCTCCGACCTGCGCTGATTCTCTGCCCGCATCTACTCGCAGCGCAGCGCCGCCATCGGATCGACGCGCGCCGCCCGCACGGCGGGCAGGACGCAGGCCGCGACGGCGACCCCGCCCAGGGCGACCGCGACCGCCGCGAAGGTGGCGGGATCGCGGACGGCGATGCCGTAGACGAGGCTCGAGACCACCTGCCCGAGCGCCAATCCCCCCAGCAGACCGGCTGAGATCCCCGCCAGCGCCACCCGCATCCCCTCGCCGACCACCAGCCGCAGCACCCCCCCTGGCTGCGCCCCGAGGGCCATGCGCATGCCGATCTCGCGCGTGCGCTGGCTCACCGAGCTGGCCAGGACCCCGTAGATGCCCAGCGCCGCAATCAGCAGCGCCGCCGCCGCGAAGCCGCTCAGCAGCTGTGTGCTGAGGCGCAGCTGCGCCGAGCTCGCCGCAATCCACTCGTCCATGGTGCGCACGTTGGCCAGCGCCAGCTCCGGGTCGATCTCGCGCACCTTGCGACGGATGGATGGAAGGAGTTTCCCCGGCTCGCCGTCGACCCGGACCGCGACATCCATGAGGGGCCAGACACGCGCGGCGATCGGATAGTAGAGCGAGGGGAGCTCCTGGTTCAGGGTCAGGATGCGCACGTCCCCCACCACGCCGATCACCGTGAAGGCGGTGGCCCGGTCGGCCGAGCGGATCAGCGCGTGTCCCAGGGGATCCGCGTCGCCCCAGAACTTTTTCGCGGTCGCTTCGCTGACGATGGTGACGTGCGACGCGGGGCCGTCGGCATCGGTGAAGTCCCGCCCCCGCAGCAGCGGAATGCCCATCGCCTTGAAATAGCCGGGGGTGACACTGCGCCAGTCGATGGGCACCAGGGTCTCGGGGGGCAGCGCCGAAGGGCCCGAGGCAAGCATCGGGTGGCGGGCGTTATTGCCGGCGCCGAAGGGAATGCCGCTCGACACGGCCGCGTCCTTCACGCCCGGCAGGGCGCGCAGCTCATCGACGAGCGCGCGATAGAAAAGCGGCGCCTTGTCGGCCAGCGGATACTTGCTGGGCGGCGGAGCGAGCTGGAAGGTCAGCAGCGCATGGGGATCGAAGCCGACCGCCACGCGCTGCAGATTGGCGAGGCTCTGGATCAGCAGCCCGGCGCCGATGAGCAGGATGGTGGCCAGGGCGAGCTCCACGGCCGCGAGTCCTTTTCGCAGGCGGGCGCGCGGCTCCGACCCCGAACCCCGGCCGCCCTGCTTGAGGGCGTCCCCCAGATTCGCCCCGAGGGCGCGCCAGGCGGGGGCGAGGCTGAAGAGCAATCCGGTGAGCAGGGTCAATCCCGCGGCGAAGGCGAGCACCGGAAGATCCACGTTGATGTCCGACACGGGAAGGAGGTTGGCCGGCAAGGATCGGCGGATGGCGCGCACGGCCCAGAAGGCGCCGAGAATCCCGGCTCCTCCGCCCATGACGGCGAGCACGGCGCTTTCCACCAGGAGCTGCCGCATCAGCCTTCCCCGTCCGGCGCCCAGCGCCGACCGGACCGCCAGCTCCGTGCGCCGGGTCACCGAGCGGGCGAGCAGGAGATTGGCGATGTTGGCGCAGGCGATCAGGAGCACGAAGACGACGGCCCCCAGCAGCATCCACAAGGCCGTTCGCAGCTGGGTGCCGATGAAGGTGTCGTAGAAAGTGACCAGGTTGATTCCCCAATCACGAACCTCGGGATACTGCCGGCCGACCGAAGCGGCAACCTGATCCATCTCGGCTTGCGCCTGGGCCAGCGTCACCCCCTGCTTCAGCCGTCCGACCGTGAAGATCAAATGGGCCAGGCGCAGCTCTTTGGCGGGATCGAGGATCAGCGGGGTGAAAACCTCCCCCCCTGAGAGCAGCGCGAGCGAGGCGGGCGCGATGCCGACCACCGTCGTCGGGATGCCGTTCAAGCTCACTGTGCGTCCCACCAGGGAGCGATCGCGCCCGAAACGCCGATTCCACAATCCTTCGCCGACCATCGCCACGGGGGGGGCGTTGGGCTTCTCCTCCTCGTCGCTGAAGGCCCGGCCCGCGACCGGACGCACTCCGAGCAGTCGGAGCAGCGCCGGGCTGATGGTGTTGCCCGGCAGCTGCTCGGGGTCTCCCCCGCCGCTCAACGTGACGGTGCTGAAGCCGACGGCGGACATTTCGATGCCGCGCGCCTGCTCCCGCCAGGAAAGGAAATTGAGGACCGAGGAGGCGAAGACCGGCAGGTTCAGCTTGTCGTTGCGCTCCGCCACCTGGACGAGGCGATCCGGCTCGGCAAACGGCAGGGGCCGGAGCATCACGGCATTGACCACGCTGAAAATCGCCGTGTTGGCGGCAATCGCCAGGGCGATGGTGGCGATCACCGTCGCCGTGAACAGCGGCGTCTTCCCCATCAGGCGCAGCGCGTAACGCGCATCTTGCAGCATGGGCGGGTGAGCCCCTCGAAGGTCCCGGAATCCGTAAGCTTACGCCAGGATTGTACGAAGCCGAAGAGGCGATGGGTTCAGCGGGCGATGACGAATGGGATGGAAAGCCGGCGGAATGGAATGAAATCGGGAAGGGACGTGCCGCTATTGCGAGCGCGCCAGCCGGTCGACCTGCTCCAGGTAGCGTCCGACGTCGTCGCGGGGCTTGAGCTCCTGGGCCCGCTTGAGCAGCGGCACCGCCTCCTTGTAGCGCGCCTGGGAGACCAGGAGCTTGGCGTGCCGCAGCCTGGCTTCGGCTTCGGTGCTTTCCAGACCCTCGGCCCGTTCGTAGCAGAAGACGGCCCGCTCCAGATCGCCGCTGCTCGCGTAGCTCTGGCCCAGCAGCAGCAGCGCCTCGCCGTCGGTGGGATCCAGGGCGACCACTTCCTCCAGGGCCTTGGCTGCCCCGGCGGTTTCGCCGTCGGCAGCGGCCAGCCGCGCCTTGAGCCGCAGCAGCTTCTTGCGATCGGCGTCCTCGAGAGCGGCTCCGAGCAGCGCCTCCGTGCGCTCCAGCAGCCGGCGGGCCTGGGTGGTCGCGCCTCCCTGAGCCATCATCTCCAGGTTGCGCAGCGGCCGCGCCGGGGCCTGGGCCGGATCCTTTTCCAGGCCTTCCTGGTAGGCCCCCAGCGCCATGTCCCACAGCCCCTCGTGAGCATAGAGATCGCCCAGGGTGTAGAGGTTGGACATGGTCGCCTTCCCCATGCGCCGGACGACCTCGTAGTTCTCCGCCGCCTGGCGCGTCTGGCCGAGCCCAACCTGCGCCCCCGCCTGGATGAGCCAGAGATCGGAGCGCTCCGGGAATTTGCGCAGGAGCTCCTCGGCAAGCGACGCCGTCTCCGCGAATTTCTGCTGCTTCAGCAGGCTCTGGACCAGCCCGAGCCGCCAGTCGACCGTGTCGGCCTGCAGCAGGATGGCGTTGCGGTAGGCCGATTCGGCGGAGACAAATTGTCCGGCGGCGCTGCAGGCGTGGCCCAGCAATCCGAAGGTGAGCCCGTCCCCCCCGCCCAGCTCGATGACCCGCCCCAGCGAGCGCACGGCGGCCTCGTAGTTCCCGGCGCGCACCTCCACCAGCCCCAGGTTCTTGTGCGCCCGCCGGAAGCTCGGAAACTTGCCGACGGCCGTCGTGAAGCGCGTCCGCGCCGCCTCGAGGTTGCCTGACTGGAAGGCGAGATTGCCGAGCGTGAAGTCGAACAGGGCGGTCGACTGGGGCGTGGTGAGCTTGAGCAGCTCCTTCTCGGCGGCTGCCGGATCCGATCCCAGCAACGGAATCAGCTTCTCCAGCTGCTGCTTCTCCACCGGGTTGATGCGCGGCTCCAGGTCGGACAGCGCCCCGAAGCTGGCGAGGAACTGCTTCTGGAACTCCGGGTCGCTCCAGATTCCCAGAGCCGGCTGGCTGGCGGCGGCTTCCGCGCCGAAGGCGGTCGCCGCCGGCATCAGGACGGCGCAGGCCATCGCCAATACCAGCTCCGTGACAAGGCGCTTCGTTCCCATGGGCGAGCTCATCCTCGAATCCCGGCGCGCTAGCCGGCGCTGAAGGTGATCGGCACCCGCATCTTGAAGCGGACCTTCTTGCCTTCCTTGGTGCCGGCCTCGAAGCGCCATTGCCGCACGGCGTCGAGGGCCGCCTGGTTCAGCCCTTCATAGGTCGTCTTGTCGACCTTGGGGTTCATGACGTGCCCGTCGGTGTCGACCAGGAAGACGACCTCTACCGTTCCCTGGACCTTGCGCTTGCGCAGCTCGCTGGGATAGCGGGGCATCGCCTGGCTCAGGGCCCGGGGACGCTGATCCAGCTCCGCGAGCGCGAAGGTGGCGTCGGAGGCCGCGGCTTCGCCGGAAGACGGATCGCCCGTCCCGCCGATTCGACCTCCCGAGCTGAACGAGACCCCTTCCTGGAAGCTGCCGCCGCCGCCCAGATCGGGATTCAGGGCCCCTTCCAGATCGCTCAGGCTGAGCGCCGCCAGCGCGGGAGCGCTCGCCGAGCCTTCCAGCCTTGCGATCTCCTGGACGTCGGGAGCAGCCTCCTGCGGTGTGTCCAGGGCCTCCTTCTGCTCGGCGGACTCGGCCGGCTGCTCTTCCTTGGCCTTCTCCTCTTTCTTCGCTTCCTGC
>DASTZC010000282.1 GCA_035764505.1 Candidatus Polarisedimenticolia bacterium | reverse complement strand
CAGCTCCGATGACTCGTTCGTCGTCGAGGTCCTCGATCCCTCGGGAACGCCGGTCAACTTCGGCTTCGGGGGGAGCGCGCATTTCCGCTTCGAGTTCTGCAATCCACCCTACACGTACGGCGCTTTCAACTGGACCCGGGTCGGGCATTACAACGCCTACGTGACGCCGGTGGAGAACGCGAACCCGATCACCTACCGCCTGTTCCCCGGCACCTACACGATCCGCTTCCGGCCGCGGGAACTCGGGGCGCGGCTCGACAGGCTCCGGGTCGATCGCTTCTGCCCCGACGCGGACAATGACGGTGTCACCACCTGCGCGGGGGACTGCAATGACAACAATCCGAACGTGCGCCCCGGCAAGGCGGAGTCGTGCTCCACGCCGTACGACGACGACTGCGACGGCTACTCGAAC
Organism: Candidatus Polarisedimenticolia bacterium; assembly: GCA_035764505.1. NCBI lineage: Bacteria > Pseudomonadati > Acidobacteriota > Candidatus Polarisedimenticolia > Candidatus Polarisedimenticolia bacterium. Next base: position 14,895 of record DASTZC010000282.1, on the reverse strand, counting down.
GAGGGGTGCGGCGGAGGCGGCTCGCCCGTCTTCATCAAGGTCGCGGACTAGCTCTTTGTCGAAGGTGGCCCCGGCCGCGGCGTTCCGCGCGGCCGGGGTTTTTTGCAGGTTGTTCGGCACGGCCGGTTTTTGCTACGCTCCCACCAAGCCGCTTCAGGATGTGAGAACGGCCTGGAAGGGGGCGTCGAGCCTTGTCTCCGGAATCCCCAGCATCCGCCGCCGCGCTGCGCCTGGAAGGAACGGGGCGGGAGGACGAGATCCTCGCCCGGGTGCGGCGGGAGGGAGCCGGCGCCTGGGAAGAGTTCCTGGAAGGGTTCGCCGGCGTCCTGTTCCGGGTGGTGACCCTGTTCGCCGACTCCTATGACGACCGCATGGACTTCTTCCTCTATATATGCGATCGCCTGCGGGAGGACGACATGCGACGGGTGCGGGCCTTCCAGCGCCGCGCGGAGGCCCCGTGCCGCTTCTCCACCTATCTGACCGTGGTGGCGAAGAACATGGCGGTCGACTTCCTGCGCTCCCGCGAAGGCCGCTACCGCCCCTTCGAAAAAGTGGCCTCCAGAGACGAGACGGACCGCCTCCTCTTCGAGTATCACCTGCGCGACGGCGCCTCGATGGAGGAGACGCGCAGCCTGCTGCAGGGGCGGCACGGAATCCGGCTGACCCTGGAGGAGGCCTCGCGCCGGACAGCGGCGATCGTGGCCACTCTTTCCGCCAATCAGCGCTGGAAGCTGCTGGCCCGCCTCGCCTCGCGGCGGCGCACCCTCTCCATCGATCCGGTGGCGGAGGCGGCGGTGCATGACGACGAGCATGGGCTGCCGCTGCACGGCGAGGGCGGCGATCCCGAGCGGCCGCTTCGCGAGAAGCAGGCCAGCGCGATCCTGCAGGAGGCGCTGGGGACGGTGGAGCCGCGCCAGCGTCTGGCGCTCACACTGCGCTTCCGCGATGCCCTGACTCGGGACGAGGTGGCGCGGACCCTGGCGGTGTCTCCCGCGCAGGCGGAATCCCTGATCCGCGACGCCGTGGCGGCCCTTCGCCGCCGGCTCGCCAGCTCGGGTGTCGAGCGAGCCGACCTCGAGGGATGGTCGGCATTCTGGTCGGAAGCATGAGGAGCAGCAGATGGCCGAAGAGCTGATCGCCGGGCATCCGGATGACATCCTCACCGCCGCTTACCTGGACGGCAGTCTCGCTCCGCCGGAGAGGGATCGCTTCGAGGCTCATCTGGCGCTGTGCGAGAGCTGTCGAGACGGACTGACCCTGCTACGCTCGGTGGAAGGACAGGGACCGGCTGTCCCGGCGGAGATGCTCAGCCGCGCCCGCTCCGCCTCTCTCAGCCGCAGGCGCATTCCGCGCAGCGGCTGGCTGCTCGGCATGGCGGCATCACTCGCACTGATCGCGGCCATCACGGCCGGAGTCCTGCGCCTCGGATCGGGTCCGCGCGAGGCTGGCAATCCAGTGCGCGGCGGTGCTGGGGACTTCACCGTATTGTCCCCCTCGGGCGGCGCGCCGATTCCTTCTTCGGGCCTCCGGTTCCAATGGTCTCCCGTGGCAGGGGCCGACCGTTACGAGCTGAGCCTTTTCGACGCTTCCGGCCGGAAGATTGGGCAGGTCTCCGCCGGTGGCGAGGCTACCTCGGCCCCCTGGCCGCTCGAAGCTCCACCTCCCGCCCCGGGCTCCTACGTCTGGAAGATCCGGGCGATGGCCCTCGACCGCGCCGTCGCCGAGAGCGATCCAATCGCCTTCGAGATAGGGCCGTGAGGCCGCCGGCTGAAATCCGCTTCATGGTCTTTGCATTCCTCCTCGCTGCCTGTGCCCCGGGGATCGGTGCCGGGGAGAAGGAAGTTCCCGCCTTTCTGGAGAAGGCGCGTGCGCTGCAATCGCGAGGGGACGGCACGGGGATGCTGGACCTGGTGCGCGGCGACCGCGGCACGACTTACGAGTGCGTCGACATCCTGCTCAACGGCAAGGCAGGAGATGCCGCGGCTCTTTCAGCGAGCCTCGCCTCGGCCTATGAAAAGGCTTTCGGCGATCGCGCGGTGGTCGAGCGTGTGGCGCTGTTCGGCCGCTGGACGCCGGCTCAGCGGGCCGCGCGCGACGCCGCGGTGAAGGTGCGGGAGCAGGGAAAGGAAGCCTACGCCAAAGGAAGCGTGACCCAGGCCATCGCGAGATTCAGACAGGCGCTGGGCGTCCTCAGGCAGGCGGGAGACGTGCTGCAGGAAGGGAGGTGCCTCGCCAATCTCAGCAGCATGGCGGCAGTGCAGCGACAGGCGAAGGCCACCGAGACCTGGGCGAAGGCGGCCCTCGAGACGGTGCCACGCTCGGGAGATCTCGGGCTGCTGATCTCTCTCGAGATCAATCGCGCCTTCTCCCTGGAGGATCAAGGCGATCTGCAGGCGGCCCGCTCGGCCCTGCAGACGGCCCTGCAGGCGGCGCGCGACTGGAACGACCGTGAGGGAGAAGCAGCGGTCCTGGTCAACCTCGGAGACGTGGCGGAAGGCCTCGGAGAGTACGACGAGGCGCTGCGGCTGGCGCGCGAGACGGCCGCGGCGGGCCATGCCATCGGCAATGCCGAGATCGAGGCGACGGCGCTGAACAACCAGGCGGCGCAGCACAGCAAGAGGGGAGATCTCGAGCAGGCGCTCGTTTGCATCAAGAAGGCGGTGGCGGTGGCGCGCGAGGCCGGCCTGTCGCGCCTGGAGGCCGATTTCGAGATTACCCAGGCGCACGTGCTTATGAAGCAGGGACGTTACGACGAGTCCCTCGAGCATGTCGACGTCGCCCGCAAGGCCGCCGCCGCATTGGATCTTCCCGCCATTCTCGCGGGCATCGACCTGCAGGAGGCCCAGGTGCGCCAGGAGCAGGGGCGCTATCGCGAAGCCCTGCCTCTGCTCGATGCGGCGCAGAAGCGGCTGAGCGGCATCGAAGCGCCGGATATCCTCGGCACGATTCATGAGGTACGGGCCATCGCCTTCTATTACCTGGGCCGCATCTCGGAGGCGGTCGCAGAGCTGGGCGCCGCGATTCGGAAATACGATGCCGAAGGGAGGATAGGTCAGGGAGCCACGGCGCATCGCAACCTGGGACTGCTGCAGTTCTTCCTGGGTGACACCCCCGCCGCGATGAAGGAGCTCGAGATCGCCGCCCGCATGCATGAGCAGGTCGGATCTCCCTACGATCGCGCCATGGATCTGGATACGCTCGGAGTCTTTCGGCAGCGCAGCGGCAATCTCGACGGTGCGCGGCAGGCCCTCGACTCGGCCCTGGCGACGCTGTCGGAGACCCAGCAGGCGAAGCGACGCGGCGACTTCCTGGCCGATCTCGCGGCGGTGGAGCTGGCCTCGGGACCGCAGCGCCGAGAGACCGGATTGGAGCTGCTGCGACAGGCCTCCGCCCTGTTCGAGGCCGAGCAGGACGCTTTGGGACTGCAGCAGGCGGCGACCCAGCTGGCCGAGGCCCGGCTCGCGGCGGGGGAGATCGGCGCGGCGCGCGCCGCGCTGGAAAACGCCCGGGCGCGCACATCCAACCGCCATCTCGCCGAATACGAATGGAAGATGCTCTATCTCGAGGGACGTGTCTTCGAGGCGTCGGGACGGGAGCGCGAGGCGGGCCACCGCTACGCCGATTCGGTGACCGAGGTGGAGCGCCTGCGCGCCGATCTGGCCCCGGACGCATGGCGTGCCGCGGTGCTGGAGGATCGCATCGCCCCCTATCGATCGCTGTCGCGCTGGTATCGCCAGCGCGGCGAGACCGCCGATGCCTACCGGGTCGCGCGCATGGCCAAGGCGCGCACCTTCGTCGAGCGGCTGTCGCTTCCTTCCTTTTCCCTGGAGCCGGCGGCGGAGGTGCTTCCCAAACAGCTGATGCCCGCCGTGGTGGCTCCGCTGGCTGCCATCCAGGCGCGCCTCGAGCCTCGGGAGCTCCTCCTCGACTTCTTTTTCGATGACCGGGGGTTGGCGGTGTTCCAGGTGGAGAGCGGAAACCTGACGTCCGCCGAGATCGCGAATCCGGAAGCTTGTGAAACCCTGCGGGGAACGCTGGAGATCCTGCGCAACCCGGGACGGCCCACGGCCGATCCGAAGGGGATCGCGCAGGCCTGGCGCGGGGCCGCGCGGCTCGCGGGACAGCAGCTCTTCGGTCCTTTGCTGCCCGCCTTGCAGGACAGCGACCGTCTGCTGATTTCACCCAACGGTCCGCTTCACGGAATCCCGTTCGCCGCGCTGGAGGTGGAAGGAAAGCCGCTGGTGGCGCGCTGGAGCACTTCTTTGCTCCCGGCGGCGGAGACCCTTCTCGAGCGACATGAAGAAAACGCGGCGCCCGCGGGGACGACCTTGGTTTTCGGCGATCCGCTGTGGGGCAAGCCGGAGGATGCGATTCCCGGCTCCGCGGGAGAGGCGCGGCGCGTGGCGGACCTGATCGGCTCGTCAGCCAGCCTGTACGTCGGAAAGGCGGCCACCGAGATGGTGTTCCGCGAAGAAGCGCCCGCGCGCGATCGCCTCCACCTGGCGGCGCACGGCAGGTCCAATTCTCTTTCCCCGGCGCATGCCTACATCCAGCTGGCGCCTGGAAAAGGCCAGGATGGGCGTCTCGAAGCCGTCGAGATCGCTTCCATGAGCCTGCCCGCCTCGCTCGTCGTCCTGAGCGGTTGCGAGACCGGGATCGAAGGAGGGCTGAGCCGCGGCAGCGCCGAAGGGGACGAGCGCATCGGCCTGGCCCGCGCGTTCCTGGCCGCCGGGGCGCGCAGCGTTGTCGCGTCGCTCTGGAAGATCGACGATCGCGAGGCGCAGGTCTACATCCCCGAGCTCTACCCGCTGCTCGAGGGCCGCTCGCCCGCCGAAGCTCTCGCGGAGCTGCAGCGCGGCCTCATCAGCGGCAAGGTGCGAGGCCGCAACGGCCGCTCCCTCAGCCATCCTTATTATTGGGCGGGACTCGCCGACTACGGGTCGCGGTAGGCGGAAAGGGCGAGCAGGGCGCGCAGGGTCAGGAAGGAGGAGCCTGCTTCCGGAGGACGGGCGCCCGGAAGGTGCCAGCATCCATCCTCGCCCTGCTGTCTCAGGAGAATCTCAACTCCGCGCCGCCTCAGCCCGGTGGATTCGAGCCGAGGCAGCTTCGCTGTGACGAGATTGGCCCACTCCAGGAGATCCGAGGCCGGCTCCCGGCCTCGGGGCCGCGCCGCGGCCCAGGCCGCCATCGCTTCCGCCAGCTCCTCGCGCAGCGCCCCGGCGTCGATGCCGCTTCCGAGGTCCATCGTCTCTTCCAGCAGCAGAGAGAGGTGATAGGCGGCATAGAAGCTCCGGCGTCCCGCGGGATCCTTGCGGGCATCGCGCAAGTCGGCAAGCAGCCGGTCGAGCACCCGTCGCGCGTCGTTCAGCCCGATGCCGGCGGGAGATGCCAGCAGCCGCAGGCACCAGGCCTCGTCGGCGTCGCGCCGAAAGCTCTCTTCTCCTTCGTACAACCCTTCCGGCAGCCAGCCGTCCCCATCGAGGGCCTGCGCGGCGGCTTGCGCCATCGCTCGATCCGCTTCCAGCCAACCGACGATGCAGAAGGTGTCGAGAGCAATGCCTTCGGGCTCCGGGTTCTTGCGGAGGTTGTTGAACCCCTTGCCGGCCCAGAGAGGCGGCAGCTCGTGGAGCGCGCGGCTCGCCCGGTCTACCGCCGGCCGCAGCGCCGCGGCAATCTTCCCCTCGCGCGCCAGGAGGACGAGCATGATGTCGGCATCGATCCGGCGGTAGGTGAGATCGGGATCGGATGCCGTGCCCTCCAGCTTTTCCTCGGGATAGACGTAACGCAGATAAGGATCCCGGAACGCCCGGCCGTCGTAGTCGCGCGCCAGGCAGGCAGCCGCCTTGCTCCCGGCTTCCTGCAGGCGCGAAACGGCGGGCGCGGCACCGAGCGCCGGGGTGGCCAGCGCCGCGGCGCCGAGGAACGTCAAGAATCGGGAGAAGATGGAAAGACCCATGTCCTTGATTGAACGGACAGAAACTGGGAAGGAAACCTGGATGCCTTATTCGTAACGCAGCGCCCGTAGCGGATCGACCCGCGTGGCCCGCCGAGCCGGCAGGTAGGAGGCGAGCAGCGCGACGCCGGCGAGCAGCAGCGCGACGCCGGCGAAGGTGAGAGGGTCGGTGGCGCTGATGCCGAACAGGAGGCTTGAGATGAGACGGGTGACCGCGAGGGAAGCGGCGGTTCCGAGAATCACGCCCGGAACGACCAGGCGCGCGCCGCCCCCCAGGACGAGGCGCAGGACGTCGCCGCGCCGCGCTCCCAGGGCCATGCGGATGCCGATCTCCTGGGTGCGGCGCGCGACGGAGAAGGCCACGACCCCGTACAGTCCCACCGCGGCGAGGAGGAGCGCCGCGGCCGCGAACGAGCCCACCAGCAGGAGCATGAAGCGGCGGTCCGAGAGCCAGCCGCCCATCTCCTGGGCGAAACTGGAGATCTTCACGGGGACCTCGGGCGCCAGCTCTTGGAAGACCGCCCGCGCGGCCGAAGCGACCGCGGCAGCATCGGCGCTGCGCACCAGGAGGGTGGGAGACGACGCGTTGCGGATGCCGCGCTGCCGGTAGTCGACGTAGATGATCGACGGTGGCGGCGCGTCGAGACCTCCCGCGCGCACGTCCCCGACGATCCCGACGATGGTCAGCGGCTTCAGCTCCCCGTCCATGTTGCCGAACTCCAGGGTCCTGCCGATCGGATCCTCGCCCGGCCAGCGGCGGCGCGCCAGCGACTGGCTGATGAGCGCCACGTGCGGCGCTTCTACTTCATCTTTGTTCTCGAAGAGGCGGCCGCGGATCAGCGGAATTCCCATCGTCTGGAAGTACTCCCTGCCGGCGACGCAATAGCTCGCGTAGCCGGCGCGAGCCGGATCCTGACCGAGCCGCTCGAATTCCTTGTAGTCGGTCGGAGGATCGCGGCCGTCGAGGACCAGGAACATCCCATCGGAGAGATTGTCGCCGCCCGCGACCGGCAGGGCTCCCGTCACGCCGACCCCTTCCACCCCGGGAATCGCGCGCAGGCGTCCCACAATGGCTTCCACCATCCGGACCTGACGGGCCAGCCCACCAGCCTGGTCCGCGCCGCCCTCGGCGCTCGGAGGGGAGAATTGCATGGTGATCAGATTCTCCTGGCGGAAGCCGGGACTGGTGGAGACCAGGCGCAGGAAGCTCCTGCCGAGCAATCCCGCGCCCACCAGGATGACCAGCGTGGCGGCGATCTCGCCGACCACCAGGAAGCCGCGCACCCGCGCGCTCCCGCCGGTGCCTCCGTCGCTGCGCGATCCGGCGCTGAGGTCTTCCTGGAGATCCGCCCTTCCCGCGCGGAAGGCCGCAAAAGCGCCGAGCGCGACGGCGACCGCCACGACCAGGCCGAAAGCGAACAGGAGCACGGGAAGGTTGACGGCAATCCCTTCCTGGCGCGGCAGGCTCGCGGGTAACAGGGCGGGGAAGATGCGGACCGCTCCGACCGCCATCAGCACTCCCAGAGCTCCTCCGGCCAGCGACAGGACGAAGGCCTCGGCGAGAAACTGCTGCATGAGGCGGCCCCGGCCGGCCCCGAGCGCGGCGCGCACCGCCAGCTCCCGGCGGCGCGCCGAGGTCCGCGCCAGCAGCAATCCGGCGACATTGGTGCAGGCCACGATCAACAGCAGTCCCACGGCGGCCAGCAGGGTGAGCAGGGCGGTGCGCACCTCGCCGACCATCGCATCGGCCAGCGGCACCACGGCGGCGTCGTCGAGATCGACTTCCTTGCCGTAACGGCTCCGTATGCCGTGCGCGATGGCGCTCAGGTTGGCGCGGGCCCGGGGCACGTCGACCCCATCCCGCAGACGGCCGAGACCGCGGAAGTTGTGGGCCGTCCGGCTCGGAGTGTCAGCCTCCAGCTCGCGCGGGACCCAGGCCGCGACGCCGGCAGGGAAATTGAATCCCGGCGGCATGACGCCCACAACCGGGAACTCGCCCGCCTCCGAGCGGAGGCGGCAGCGCGCCAGATCCTCCACGCCCCCCAGGGTGCGCAGCCAGGTGCCGTGGCTGACGATGACGGCGGGGGAGCCGTTGAGGCGCTGCTCCTCCGGGAGGAAGGCGCGGCCCCGCGCGGGCTGCACTCCCATCGCCTTGAAGAAATCGCCGGAGACATAAGCGACGTCGAGGCGCAGCGGCTCGCCGCCGGCGGAAACCGATGCCTGGGTGACGGCGTATTCCGCCAGGGCCGTGAAGGTTTCGTTCTGCGCGCGGAAATCCTGAAAGTTGGGATCGGAGAGATTCATCCGACGCCCGTCGGGGGATTGCTCCCAGACGCGCACGAGCCGATTGGGGTCGGGATAGGGAAGCGGGCGCAGGAGCACGGCATCCACCACGGAGAAGATGGCGGTCGATGCGCCGATCCCCAGCGCCAGGGTGATGACCGCGACGGCGGCGAACCCGGGCGCGCGGCGCAGCGTGCGGGTTGCCATGCGCAGGTCCCGGCAGCACGACTCGACGTGCGACTCCCAGCCGGAGGCGCGGACCATTTCCCGGGCGCCGTCGACGCTCCCGTTCTCGAGACGTACGGCACGCTCCGCCTCCTCGCGGCTCATCCCGCGCTCCATCTTCTCGCGCCGAGACATCTCGAGGTAGGCGCCCAGCTCATCGTCCAGCTCGCGCACCGATTGCTGCTTGCGCAGCAGGGAGCGCAGGCCGAGAAGCAGGCTGCGAAGCGGCGAGGCGCTCATTCAAGTCGCATCCAGGATGCGGGCGATGGCGGCCACCTGCCGGCCCCACTCCCGGGTCTCGGTGCCGAGACGCTTCTGGCCTTCCGCGGTCAGCGCGTAGTACTTGCCCCGGCGCGTGTTCTCCGTCGCCTTCCACTCCGCGCGGATGAGTCCGGCACGGTGCAGCCGCTGCAGGGCGACGAACAGCGAGCCGGCATTGACGCTGAAGACGCCCTGGCTCATCTGCCCGATACGCACGCCGATGCCGTAGCCGTGCATTGGCTCCAGGGCCAGCGTCTTCAGAATCAGCATGTCCAGGGTTCCCTGGACCAGGCTGCCCGTTTTCTCCGCCACCGTTTCTCCTCCTCTTGATTAGCAGGAGGAGAGACTACCCTTCGCTCATCTTGATTGTCAAGAGGAGAAATCGAAGCGCATCGCGCAGTGTGGGGGATCGGATCGAAGGTTTCGAGGCGAGATTCGGAAAAACGCATTGACAAAACCGGGTCCTGCTGGTATCTGGAAGCCCGTAATCACTGACCTTCATGGCGTTATGGGGAACCGCCCGGCAGATCGGTCTGGTGTCTCACGAGCATCTTCGCGAAATCCGCATTTTCCTTTCTGAAGGAGGCGCAATGGCCAAAGCAGCCAAGAACCCCGTTGCCCTGAATCTAGAGGTCGAGGACGTGGAATCGCGCACGAAGCCGGGGTGCACCAGCTCGAGCACCCATCCGCTGTGTACCTGTCCGATCGTGTTCGGAGCCAAGTAAACGCACAGGCATGGAGGAGGAGTAATGGCAAAAGCATCGAAGAACCCCGTTGCCCTGAACCTGGAAGTCGAGGATGTTGAGTCGCGCACGAAGCCGGGTTGCACCAGCTCGAGCACCAATCCGCTGTGTACCTGTCCGGTCATCTACGGGGCGAAGTAAGCCGCACCACCCAGGTTCTCGAGGGGACGCGAGTCCCGAAGGGGTGACGTGGAAGCTCTCCATGCCACCCCTCTTCTTTTTCCCGCTGAACTGCTTCCGGAGTTTCGACCCCGTTGACCAACCAGCGCTGCCTCTATGTTCTCCTCCATGGCCCCAGGGAAAGCCACGAAGACATCCTTCGTGATCTGGTGCATCCCGTGGCGCGCGAGATCCGCGGGCATCCCGCACTCGATTCGCTCTTCTATGCCCGGTTCGACCAGCCCGACTGGCAGGTGCGCTTCCGCGTTCTCGGCCTCCCCGATTGGATCGACGGCGAGGTGCGACAACGGGTGGCGAGTCGCGTGGAGCCGCTGCGCGAGCGGGGGCTGGTGAATGAGGTCGAGCTCGCCGAGTACCAGCGGGAATACGAGCGCTACGGAGGGCATGAGGGGATGGCGCTGGCCGAGAAAGTCTTCCTGCACGACAGCCTCGCCTGCCTGGACCTGATGGAAGCGGAGCGTCTCGGTCTTCTGGCGAAGTCACGCCGGGAATTCTCGATGGTCCTGACGGAGCGTCTCCTCGACCTTTTGGACATGGACCGATCCAGGAAGCTGGTCTTCTACCGCTACGGCCATTCCTGGGCCCTGGAAAGCGGGGTGTGGCAGGACGCAGAGCTGCGCACCCTCGACGAGCGCTATCGGGCGCTGGTACCCGGGCTCGAAGAGCTCTTTCAAGTCGAGACGAACGACGAGGCGACGCTCTACGGCGGGGAGGAGCCGGCCCGCATCGCCCGGACCTTCCTTGCGGCGATGCAGCCCGTGATGCGCGAGCTCCTCGCGACGCACGCCGCCGGACGAATCTCCCAGGATCCGGGGTACCTCGCCTGGTCCTACACCCACATGCAGTGCAACCGCCTGGGGATCGATCCTTCGGCGGAAGCGATCCTCCGCTACTTCATGCACCGCTACCACCAGGACCACCCCGCTCCCGAGGCCTGAGAGCCGTGGAATCCGTCTCCGATCGGCTCATCCTGCTGCGCGTCGCCGCCTTTCCGTTCGAGTCGCTGGAGAAGCTGCGCGCCGCGACCGCGCTCGAGCGGCTTGATGATTGGCTGGCCCTGGAGGAGGAGGCGGAAGGCGAGGTCGGCCCGCTCAGCGAAGCGCTGTTCGCGGCGGCCGGGCCTCCGGTGCCCGGCGATTCCGAGCACAACCGCAGACGACTCGCCATCGTGACGCTGCGTCGCGCGGTCTACAATCGCCGCCGCCCGGCTTCGGCGCTCCTCGACGAAGCGGGCGTCGGCCTGGATCCTGCGCTCCGCGAGCGTGTCGGCCGCCAGGTCGAGCTCCGGCAACGCCTGCAAGAGCTTCACGAGCGCTACCAGGATGTCTTCTCGAGCGAGCTGCGTGCCTGCCGGAACGCTCTGCTGCAAATCACGAATGTGCCTCTATTCGGGGAAGGGATTCGACTGGTCAGCCGCAGTCTCTTCGAGGCCCTCGGCTCTCTGCGGAAAACCGATCCAAGCCGGTGGGATTACGACGACCGGCATGTGGCCTCCAAGTTCGCCTCCTACGCCGCGCGCGGAGCCGCCAAGACGAGCCCCTACTCGGTCTTCTGCGCAACCGCCCTGGTGCAGGCAGGGCCGGGGCCGGCGCGCGTCAGCGGCGAGAACCTTCTCATCCGCCGGGAGATTCTGCTCAACATATTCGAGGCGCGGAAGGTGGCTTCGTGCCTGGCCGCCGATCCGGCGGTCCGCTCCGCGGCGGGCTTGCGGCCCAACCCGACGCTTCGAACGACCGAGGGAGGATGGACCTACTGGCGCCCGGCGGTCCTGCGTTCCGCCACGGATCAGGAAGTCCTCTCACGCGCGCGGGACCTCCCGGTCCTGCACCTCTTTCTGGACGAAGCCGCGGACGCAGCGCGCGGCGCGCTGGAGCTCGTGCGAATCGTGGCGGAGCGGACCGGGGCGGAGGAGCGCGAGCTGGCGGGCTTTCTGGAGAAGCTCGTGGAGAGCGGCATTTTCATCCACGAGGTGGAGATTCCCTACTGCTGCCGCCGGCCTCTCGAGTCGCTGGGGAGGGCCTGCCGCCGGTCGGGCAGCAGCGCCCCCTGGATCCCGGAGGTGGAAGCGATCGAGCAGCAGGTCGACGAGCTCTCCGCTTTGCCGCCGGCCGAGCGCAGCGTGGCCATGGATCGGATCCAGGAGCGTCTGGAGCGCTTGCCGCACGTCCGGGATCTCAAGGAGGACGAGATCTTCCGCCTGGACGCCGCCTCGGGACTGCAGATCGCGTTGCCTGCGTCAGTCGTGGATGAGGTCCAGGAAGCGGTGGAATGGTATGCGCGCCTCTTCGCTTCTCTTTATCCCGAGACCCTGTTGCGGGCCGGCTACGTCCGGAGATTCCTACAGGTGCATCCGCCTGACAAGGACGTCGAGCTGCTCGACCTTTATCATGGCCTGTTCGAGCCGGAGCCCGCGCAGCGCCCCATCTCCTTTCCGGAGCCTTCGGGCGAGCCGTCGAGCGAGCTGACGCAGGCGCGCCGCCGGTTCCACCGCGCCCGGGACGCCTTTGCGGGGCTGGCTCGGGCGGCGAATGAGAATGGAGCGGAAGAGATTCTTCTGACGAACGAGAATTGGCGGAAGATTCTGGAGGAGGCCTCCAGTCCTCCCTGGTTCTGCGGGGCGCTCTTCCAGGTGGAGGCGGCGCGCCCTGAAGAGGTCGCCTCCGGCGAGGCGAGGCTGGCGCTCAACGCTCTCTTCTCCGGATCCGGACTCGCCTCCGCGCGGCTGGATCACCTGCACGCCGGTGGACCGGATGCCGCCGAAAGCCCCATCGCGCTAGATGTGAGACGGGGATGGGGGCGTCTCGAGCGCGAAGGAGCCATCCTGGCCGAAGTCACCTACATGCACTGGGGACGCACCGCCAACGCGGGCCTCAGACCTTCGATCTTCCGCCACGAGATCGAGCTCCCCGGAGAGAAGGCTTCGGAGGGAGCCGAGGTGATTCCACTCCGGCAGCTGGTGGTCCGCTACGACAGCGAGCGGAAGCGGTTCGTGCTGCGATGGATGCCGAAAGGCCTCGAGGTGATTCCCGTGGTCGGCAGCGGCATCAGCCCGGAAGGCTTCGTCTCGTTCCTGGTCTCCCTGGGGCAGCAGGGGTTCCAGCCTCTCACCTGCTTCGCGGGATTCGATGTGGAGGGAATCACCTGCTGGCCTCGCTTCACCTGGAAACGCACCATCCTGTTCCGGCGTCGGTGGATCGTCTCACCCGAGACGCTCCCCCCGGCGCTGGCGGATTCGAGAGCGAGCGAGGCACATCTCTTTGCCTCTCTGGCCCGCCTGAGGCGACGGCATCGGCTGCCGCGCCACCTGTTCGTGCACACCAGCGTGGAGCCAAAACCCTTCTATTCGGACCTGGAATCGCCGGTGCTGGTGGAGCTCATCCGGCGGGCAGCCTCGTCCAGGGAAGATCGGCCTGCGCCGACCCTCTACTTGACGGAAATGCTCCCCTCGCCCGAGGGGCTATGGGTGTGCGACCGGAATGGACGCTATGCTTCCGAGTTCCTGGTCCAGCTGCACGGTCCGGCGCAGCACGCCGGCCTCCGGGAGAGCTAGAATCGAGCCGCCATGAGCCAGCGTCACGACGCCTATCGGGGATTCGCCGATCATTACGACCTGCACGGCTGGGACTGGTATGCCCCGACCTACGGCCCCCGCCTCTTCCGGCTGGTCGAAGAGAAGGGACTGGCCGGATGCAGGGTCCTGGATGCCGGGTGCGGCACCGGGACGCTGGCGCTGGAGCTGGCGCAGCGAGGCTACCGTGTCGCCGGGATGGATCTCTCGGAAGCTATGATCGCAGTGGCACGGAGAAAGGATTCCGCGGGGAAGGTGGCGTGGCGCGTCGGCGACATAACCACGGCCGGGCCCGCTCCAGGGGATGGTCCGTACGACTTGGTGACCTGCGTCGCCGACATCCTGAATCATCTCGAATCGCTGGATCTCTGGGAGCAGGCATTTCGCCGGCTGGGCGCCCACCTGCGCAGCGGCGGCTGGCTCTTCTTCGACGTGATGACCTGCCGCGGGCTGGAGCGGCTCGACAAATTCGTGGCCGAGGAAAAAGACGGCCGCATGCTCATCGCGTCGATGATCTACGAGCCGGCGACGCGCCGCTCCACCGTCAAGGTGACTTCCTTCGCGGAGCGCCCCGGGACGCACCTCTACGAGCGGGCCTGCGAGACGATTACCGAATGGGGACAGCCGATCTCGGGCATCCTGGAGCGGCTCGGCGCGGCGGGCTTCCACTCCTTCGAGCAACCCTTCGCCATGTTCGACGATCCCGAGAAAGACGACCGCCTCGGACTCCTCGCGCAAAGGCGATGAGGCGTGATGAACCCGCGAGAGCCACTCTTCCAAGAGGTAACAGCCGACGCCAATAGCAAGATGCCATTTCGATTGACTGAATCGATGGCGCTCTCACATTCCTCACGCAGGCCATGGATCCTTTCCTTGACGGAGAGGTGTTCTCGTCGTAACTTGCCGCGGGCATGAATCCATCCCGCAAGCGATCTGAGAACGCTCGCCGACTGAAAGCTCGCGAGAAGCGTTTTGTCTTTCTCTTGAAAAGGAGGACGCAGCAATGTTCCGATTGAAGAACGTGAAGGGTTGGCTCGGATTGTGCGTTGCCATGGTGCTCCTTCTCCTCGTGAGCCTGTCGGTTTCGGCCGGGCCCGCTTCCCATAGCGCACCCCAGACTCCATCGGCGGCGATCCTGGCGCCCGCCGCGGCCGATTGCCTGCAGCCGTCCGAGGTGTCGCCATTTGAAGCTCCGGATGGCGGTTCATGCAAGATGGAGACAAGGGCGGACATGTTTCAGGAGACGACCCAGGCGCACGGAGGCCGCACCTGCCGGTGCAGCTGCGGGTTCCCCTGCAAGACCGACGCCGATTGCGGCGGGGGCGTGGGCTCGTGCCGCGCGGGCATATCCTGCTGCTGAACGAGCTCGAGCGGGAACTCGGAGTCAGAGGGGAAGCGACGAGCGCAATTCCGTGAGATTTCAACATTCCTCCACGGAGGTGCCCATGTCGCGAATGATCGTGGTCGGTCTGTTCGTGCTCGCTGCGGCCGTGGTGCTATCGATGCCGCCGGCCCCCCTGCCGGTCGCGGCGTCGCATCCGCCCACTCTGGATGCCGCTTGCGGTTGCCCCAAGGGGACACGCTGTTGTCTGGATTGCCAGGGCCACATTCTGTGCGTGCGGAGCATCAGTCAGTGCCCGGAATGCCCGGCTCCCTGAAAAGCGCGGTTCTTCGATAAGGAT